>NZ_JBOEFX010000109.1:4588-44154 GCF_050633125.1 Lewinella sp. | reverse complement strand
ATTTCCGGGGCCCTCTCTGTTTTAGAACTAGGAGTAATTATTTAAGGTTAATACCTTTGCCATTGTATCCTTGGAGAAGGCCGATGGGTTTTCGGTAAAATCATTAAAACTATGAGGGCAACCTACGAAACTTTAGTTTACCCCGAACTTGATAAGGTAAGACAGGCTGTTAGGCGATTAATGAACCTTAGAGAGAGGGAAATTGCAGATATATTAAATGCGCTAGCTGATTTGTCAGAGGAAGAGGCTCCCTTTTTACTCAAAGCAAATCAAGAGGATCTAGATCGAATGGCAAAAGATGATCCTAAGTACGATAGGCTGTTATTAACAGCGTCACGGATAGCAGCTATTGCCACTGATTTACGGAAAGTGGCTAGTTTACCCTCTCCTTTGGGGAACCTTTTAGAGGAGCGCAAGGTGGAATCGGGATTGATATTGAAGAGAATTAGTGTACCATTGGGAGTTGTAGGGATTATTTTTGAATCTCGCCCAAATGTAACTTTTGATGTCTTTTCTTTGTGTTTGAAATCGGGAAACGGAGTTGTTTTAAAAGGTAGTCGAGATGCCCATAGCTCGAATTTGGCAATCTTGCAACTCATCAAAACGGTTTTAGCACCTTACGGGATAGAGGACTGTTGCTACCTTGCTCCAAGTGAGCGGGAAGCATTACCCGCGATTTTACAGGCCGATGAATATATAGATGTGATTATTCCTCGAGGAAGCCAGGGCTTAATCAGGTTCGTTAGAGAAAACGCCAGGGTTCCTGTGATCGAAACAGGAGCTGGAATAGTTCATACATACCTGGACAAAACAGCGGATATCACCAAGGCCAAAGGGATTGTTACGAATGCGAAAGCACGTAGAGTGTCTGTATGTAATGCACTTGATTGTTTACTTATTCATGAAGAGATTGCAGAGCAATTACCATTTGTCGTATCTGATCTTGGCAGCTTGTATGAGTGTAAAATTTTAGCCGATGAACAGGCTTATACGCTATTGACGGGCACTTATCCAAAAGAATTGTTATTTGCAGCTAATGCTGATAGCTTTGGAACGGAATTTTTAAGTATGCAGCTTGCAATCAAAGTAGTTTCTGATATAGAGGAAGCGCTTGACCATATTGCAAAGTACAGTTCCAAGCATAGTGAGGCGATTGTTGGAGAAGACGAAGCTACCTGCGATTATTTTCTCAAGCAGGTAGATGCCGCAGTGGTATATGCAAATACAACCACTGCTTTTACTGACGGAGCACAGTTTGGAATGGGGGCAGAAATAGGCATTAGTACCCAAAAATTACATGCAAGAGGTCCTATGGCCTTACAAGAATTGACTTCTTACAAATGGATTGTAAAGGGGAGTGGTCAGATTAGAGAGTAATTTTCAGTAAACAACGCTGAAGAGCATCCCGCCAATGGGGAATTTTAAGTCCACTGGCTTGTTTGATTTTTGCTTTGTTAAGGACACTATAATGTGGACGTTGAGCTGGGGTTGGATATTCCCAGCTTTCAATGGGATCGACGTTACATGATATTTCTGCTATTTCAAAAATGGCGAGTGTAAAGTCATACCAGCTACAAACACCTTCGTTGCTGTAATGGAAAATGCCAGCCAGTTGATGAAGTTCTAGTAAGCCGGTTTCAACTTTTTCAATAAGTTGTAAGGTAAATAACGCCAAGTCATAAGCATAGGTAGGCGTTCCAACTTGGTCGAAAACAACTCGTAACTCGGGACGTTCCTTACCCAGTCGGAGCATTGTTTTAACAAAATTGTGCCCATAGCTACTATAGACCCATGAGGTACGAATAATGGTAGCTAAAGGAAGGGCTTTACTTATTTTTTGATCGCCGGCTAACTTAGAGGCTGCGTAAACACCTCTGGGGTGAGTGGGATCATTCTCTTTGAGTGGGCGATCAATTCCAGATTGGTAGACATAATCTGTACTATAGTGAACTAAGTGGGTGTTATAAATCTTGCAGATAACCGCTAGTTCCTCAGCAGCGACGGCATTAATAGCAAAGGCATTCTCTTGCTCTTGCTCAGCCAGGTCTACAGCAGTGTATGCCGCAGTATTCATGCAATATTGTGGACGGTGAACAGCAAAAAAAGCTTCCACTTGTTCCGTGTCAGTAATATCTAGTTCTTGCCGGGTAGGCAATAGGAAGTCCCACTGCGGGAAAATAGCAGCTAAAGAAGCAAACTCTTTTCCGAGTTGACCACCAGCACCCGTAATTAGGAGCTTAGGCATAGCTCAATAATTTTAAATGTACATAAGTAACGCACAAGATAGAGCTACAGAGAGTATTGAGCGATAAATTAGCTAGCTATCTACTTCTTTGAAAAAATAAGAATCGCTAAGAGACTAGCCCCATGATATTTTGTAGTAATGCTTCGGGCGAGCTGTTTTTTTTTAATTCGAGGTCTTCCTCATCAGTTGAAGGAATTGCAGATTCTTTTACAATCAAGCGATTACTGACGATTTGATAATCAGCAGGATCGTATTGATAGATACTCCACTGTCCCCATTGGTACTCAAGCGCGGTGAGGTTTTCGACCCAGTCACCTGCATTGAGGTAGGTAATTGGATGGCCGTGAGCGTTGGTAGTTCTCATTTGGGGCTGGTGTATATGCCCACAGATAACGTAGTCGTATTTTTGTTGGCCAGCTAGATCAATGGCTGTTTCCTCAAAGTCACTAATAAAACTGACTGCCTTTTTTACGCGTTGTTTAGCCTCTTTGGCTAAAGACATTGGTTGAAGGCCAAAGACTTTGCGGATTTTGTTCACAAAACGATTAAAGACAATAAGGTAATCGTAACTTTTTCCACCTAGCTTTGCTATAAAAGGGGAATAACGGACGGATAGATCAAAGATGTCACCATGGAAGACCCAGGCACGTTTATCTTTTAATTGGAGAACCAACTTATCGCGTAAATGAATGTTACCAGTAGAGAAATCTGAGTAACGACGAAGCGTATCGTCGTGATTACCTGTAATGTAATAGACTTTAGTGCCTTTGGCTGCCATTTTTAATATACGCTGAATCACTTGCATATGTTCCTTGGGAAAATATCGTTTTCTGAATTGCCAGATATCAATGAAATCTCCATTGATTACAAGTGTCTTTGGGCGAATACTTTTTAGATAGGTAAGTAGTTCCTTGGCGTGACAGCCATAAGTGCCCAAGTGGACGTCAGAAATAACAACAATATCTGGCTCACGCTTCATGGCGGGATGGGCTTTGTTTTTGATGTTGCAATTTCCTCAGATGGTGTGAAGTAGACGTGAAGAGACGGTTATTTTTAATTTAATTTTGAGGTATTTTGTAATTCTTTAATAAAGGACAGCGTATTAAATATTTTTTGAAGAGCTGATGATCAAAATTGCGTATTCCCCGATCTATAAATACCAATTGCCCGAAGGACACCGATTTCCGATGGCTAAATATGAGTTACTGCCAGAGCAGTTGTTGTATGAAGGGACGGTAACCGAAGAGCAGTTCTTTCCTCCTGAGCGATTATCTGAAGAAGTACTGCTTTGGACACATACTAAAGCGTATTGGCAGAAACTTCAGGAACAAAAGCTGAATAGAAAGGAAGAGCGGGCTATTGGCTTTCCAATGAGACTAGATTTAATTGAACGAGGTCGGTATATTTCGCAGGGGACCATTCAGTGTGCACAGTATGCTCGGAGAAATGGCGTTGCACTAAATATAGCAGGAGGTACACACCATGCTTTTGCGGATAGGGGAGAAGGCTTTTGTGTATTTAATGATTTTGCTATTGCTGCTAATTATTTGTTGAAAAGAAAGGAAGCAGAGCGGATCTTAATAGTAGACCTTGATGTGCATCAAGGGAATGGTACTGCCAGTATATTTAAAGATGAGCCCCGGGTTTTTACCTTTAGTATGCACGGAGAACGAAACTACCCACTTCGAAAAGAACATTCAGATCTAGATATCGGCCTTCCTGATAAAACAGGTGGAGAGGTGTATTTACAAAAACTAGAAGCAATCTTGCCTCTTTTGCTCAAGCAGCATCAGCCAGATATGGTGTTTTACTTAGCAGGGGTAGATGTCTTGGCAACGGATCGATTGGGGCGTTTGAGCCTAAGTGTACAAGCTTGTAAACAAAGAGATCAATATGTTTTTGAAACTTGTAGGGCATTTAAGCTGCCCGTTGCTGTAAGTATGGGAGGTGGTTATTCACAGCGGATAGCTCATATTATTGAAGCTCATGCAAACACCTATAGGGCAGCAAGTGATGTATTTGGTTAGTATAGCTCCGTATTCTGGAGGTATCAATAGTGGTAATGATGGGGTATAAACAAAAAAAAGTCATCCGCAGTACGGATGACTTTTTACTTATAATCCCATGAACATATCCAAAATAAGTAGCTCTTTTGAAAAAAAGAGGTCAGAAATTTTGCTGAACGATATCAGCGGACTATCTTCGTCCTCATAATCAGTCGAAAAAAACGTACATAACCTTAACAAATTGTAATCTCACGACTGACTGAGTATAATCCCATGAATAACGACCTTTCGAAGGTGAGGAGAGCAATTCCTCACCTTTTTTTATTCTATAGTTAAAGGATTTAATCTGAGTAGCTGTAGTCCGTCCTGACAAAAGTTGTTGCCAGGACGTCCCACCACCAACAAATTATAATCCCATGAACATGTCAAATTTGAAATCGCAAAGGTTGCTTTCAATCTCTTTGCTTTGTTAGTGTGGGCCTTTCCTCCCGATCACATTACAAATATGGGGTAAAGATGAAGGGGGAACAAAGACAAAAAAGGTAAATTGTGAATTTTTTATATGGTAAAATAAATCGTAATCATTTGATTACTAGGTATTTGTGTGTGTTTAAAGTGAATTTTATTTTTTTTATACGCTATTGGTAAAGCCAAAAAAATGTTGATTTTTTGCGTATTTTTTTTGTGGATGCTAGAAAAAAAGAAAAAAGCCCTGCTGAAAACATTTTCAGCAGGGCTTTTTATCAGTATGTTCAAGAAGTATTTTACTCTTCTTCTTTCATTAAATCATTGAAGTCTTCCTTCAGGTCATCAACCTTCTCGTCAATTTTAGCCGCAACGACTTCTGCTACTGCTTTAACTGTATCAACAACATCTTCGAGCGATTCCCCAATGGTTGTACCAATAGCATCAAGCAATGACTCCTCAGGAGCAGGAGGTGTCTCCACTTTAGGAGGGGTTTCTGCTTCAAGGCTATCTTTTTCAGACGAAGGTTCGGCAACCGTTTTCTTACTACCCCCCTTTTGCTCATTGATGGCTTGGGCAGCGCTTGCCAATTGATCGCCACTTTCTTGTTCGAGCTTTTCTTGTTGTTGGCGGATGTCTTCGGCAATCTTTTCTTTGGCCTTGGCTTCTGCTTCCCGACGTGCAGCTTCTTCCTGGCGCTTGGCTTGGCGTTGTGCTTCGCGAGCTTTTTCCTTTTCTATTTTATCTTCCAGCTGGACCTTGGTCTTCATCATGTCCTCGTACTTCTCCTTTTTAGAGTTGACACGCTGTTCGATCATTTGAATTTTTGCCTGACGAATCTGGGCTTCCAGCTGGCCATCTGTACGATCAATTTTGCGGGCCTGAAAAGCTAGGTCATCCTCATCTCGCTTGATGGACCGTTCCATCTTTTCAATAGCATTGAGTAGGCCATTGTAGCGGCTGGTGATTCGGTCAAGTGGTGAGTTTCCTCCACCGGAACCTCCATCGCCACGATCACCAAAACGTTTTTCTTTTACCTCTTTAAATGCATTATCAATACGCTGCCACAATTTATTGCGATGTTCTTTGGTAAAAGTGGTGCCGCGTAGATCTTTTTGCAAGCGCTTAAGCTCGTCAAAAATTTTATTGAGGTGTGTATTTTCTTTAATACGCTTCTCGACATCTTCAATTGTTTCGCTAAAGCGCTGCATATTTTCCTTAGAGCTTTCGCGAAACTGGTCATCCATCTTACTACGCAGGGCCTTCAAAGCATCGAATGCCTTGTTGGTACGTGCCTTGATTTCATCAGCATGCTCTCTGAGTAAGGTCCGGTCGCGCATTTGCTGCTGGACTTTTCCCCAGAAATTTTTCAGATTTCCCCATAGTTCTTTATCGTAATCCTTGAGGCTAGCTAGCTTTTCCTCAAGTTCTTTAAGTTCATTACGGTATGCGTCACTTAGCTTGGAGGAAAGTACGACGAAATGCCACTCCGTTTGCGCTCGCTGAATAAGGTCGGTCCTTTCTACTTTAATCTCCTCAGGGAGAATACTTTCAGTAATAGACAACTCGCGAGAGAAGGTTTGGTGACCTTCCGGGAAAACGACAGGTTCATCTTTGTCATTTCGCCAGTTGTCCATCATTTGCTGATAGAAGTCATCCGTAGCTAGGGCTTCGGAAAAGGTGTAAATGATCACCTTGTTTTCATCAATCTTCAATTCGAGGGCTACGAGAATGCGTTCATCGGCAGCATCCGTTCCCCAAAGTACAATCTTATTTCTCATTACTTACGTGCTTGTTCACTGGTGTTAATGACAGTGATTTCGTGCAAAAAGAGACAGGATTACCTGCCCTTGTATTCCTATGTGCTGGTTAGCATATACTTAAGAGGATGCCAAACCTGCAAAGCAAAAGTAGGAAATTCTTATTATAGATAGGCTACCTCTTAAATTCGATTTGTTTGAGATACAACGCTATAAGCTGATAAAAGCTCTTTATGGCAAATATTTTCATTATGAACTACTTAGGGAAGTTTATACTCATAGCACTATTAGGTTTACCTATTGCCTTGGGTGCACAAGAGGCCTTGGTTTATGAATTAGCTGGTATTCAGGTGCATGGCTGTAAAAGAACTGCTCCAGCTGTCGTCCGCCAAATGAGCGGTTTGAGGGCAGGGGATAAAATTCAACTTCCTGGTAATACAATACCTCAAGCTGTGCGTAGATTGTTGCAGCAACAGCTCTTTAGTGATGTCCAAATTGTTCAGGAAAAAACGGAGATGGATTTGGTCTGGCTTTCTATTACGGTAGAAGAAGCCCCACTGCTGGAAGCCGTTACTGTAAATGGGCTTTCTCGCCGAAAGAACGAGGAATGGGTGGAATGGCTGAAGCAGCAACACCCGCTTAAGACGTCTTGGTTGCCCGCTGGAGAAGCACAACTTAAAAGTGCTATTCATCAACGTTTAGAAGAGGAGGGTTATGCTCCTGAAGGTTATGTGCTGACGAGCGGTATAACAGCAGGTGGTATAGCATTGGTTGTACAGTTTGATAAGCCCCAAAAGCAAAAGCTCATCGATATTCACTGGGATGGCGTGAGTCAGCAGCAAATCAAAGGCTTGAATAAGGCCATCGGCGTAAGCCGGTGGCGGAAAATTGTTTTCTCTTCCGTAGAGCAAGCTCGCATCCGATCGGCAGTATTGCATTATTACCGTGATCAAGGGTATGTAGATGCAGCAATCACGCAAGACAGTAGTTGGCAGAATGAGCGCAATCAGTGGCATTGGCAGCTCAAAATTGAAGAAGGTGCACCTTATTATATAGGAACGATTGGTTGGAAAGGTGCTCATCGTTACGATACTTCACTATTGGCACAGGTCCTAGAGATCAAGGCAGGCGACCCTTATCGACCATCTTTTTTGGACAAAAAGCTGCATTTTGATCCGGAGAATGGTGATCTCAGTGGCTTGTATATGGATAATGGGCACTTGTTTTTTAAAGCAGAAGCCATTGTCACTAGCCTACGAGGTCACACCGTGGACATTGAAATACAACTTCAGGAAGGGCCTGTCGCTATTATCAGTGAAGTCAATATAACTGGCAACGAGCGTACCAATGAGCATGTGATTCGCCGAGAGTTGCGTACCCAGCCTGGTGAGCCTTTTAGTCGTGAGGAGGTTTTGCGCTCCCAACGAGCCCTCATCAACCTCGGCTATTTTAAGCCAGAAACCATGGGGATTCGTACGGATGTGGATCCGGAATCTGGGATGGTTGCAATTACTTACGACGTAGAGGAAGATCGCAATGATAAGTTCGAGTTGGCTGCGAGTCTCAACCCTGGGAGTGGCAATGGCGTAGGTATGGTAGGGACCTTAGGATTTACCTTTAATAATTTTTCACTTCGGCAATTGTTAGCTGGTGATTGGCGCTCGGCCCATGGCGATGGACAACAACTTAGTATTCGCGCACAATCCAGTGGTTTGGGTTTTCAGTCTTACAACCTCAGCTTTTTGGAGCCGTGGTTTAAGGGCAAGCCTCAGTCTTTAGGTTTCAGTGTGTTTCATCAGCGTTTTGCCGAACAGGATAGCCTGGAGAATTGGGAGACCTTATCGGTGACGGGCGCCAATTTGCGCTTGGGGCAACGACTGCCGTGGGGGAATGGCGGCTGGACGTTGAATAGTGAGTTAGGCTACCAATACATTCGTCTGGATAATTTATTAAGCATTGATTTGGATGATGGTACAGCTTTGAGTTCGGGTAAATTTCAAAATATTTACACCCAGCTAAAATTGGCTTACCGGAACATCAATGATCCGTTCTTTCCACGCCAAGGCGGAAGTTTTGAGGCTTCTGGGCAATGGACGCCACCGTGGCAGCGAACATTTGACGGAGAAGGTAATGAACAGTTTAGCCGTTTGGCTTACCATAAATACCGTATCCAAGGCGAAAAGTATTTCCCCTTGGGGCGCAAAGCCGTACTAAAGACAAGTGCTAAAATGGGGTGGCTGATGAATTACCGTGCCAATCAATCTACCTCACCTTTTGAACGCTTTGAACTCGGAGGAAATGGCATGACCGGAAGTCAACAGGCCGCTTTTGTAGGTAACGATCTGTTGTCATTGCGCGGTTATGACCTCAATGATATCCCCGGCAGTGTTGGTGGGGGAGGTGCGGCCTTTAGCAAGTTTACGGCAGAGGTTCGCTATCCGCTGTTTAATAGTGGCGCGGCGCGAGGATATGTACTCGGATTCGCCGAAGCCGGCAACAGTTGGAAGTCTGTCCAGGACTTTAACCCTTTTGACCTGTATCGCTCTGCGGGGCTAGGCGTGCGTTTCCAGTTACCTATGTTTGGTACCATTGGCTTTGATTATGGACTAGGCTTTGATCAGCCCGGTTTTCAGCTGAAAGAATGGCAACAGTATGGCACCTTTAACTTGATTTTGGGCTTTGAGCCGGAGTAAAGATGTGTTTATTGTTTGACCTCCAAAGGTTGTTAATAGCAAGTGAAAATATCCCAGGCCATTTTAAAGCGGGTGAAATGCTTGTTTTTAACAGCCATCTACTTGTTATATAGGTGTTAAATGAGCGTGGAAATCAATGGCGTTTCAGCCGTTCATTTTACTTTAGTACCATGAAAAGTAAATGGATAACACTCGTTTTTGTGGTTTTGGTTTTTTCCACTCTTGGTTTTTCTCAAGAGGAGCGAAGTAGCACCTTTAGCTATGAGGTCAACAGGGTTTACCCCTATCTTTCCGTGACCAGTGAAGAACTCAAAGAAGCTACTACTATCGCAGACCTTGATCACCGTTACAAGCCATCGTGGGTAAAAGAATATATGTCTGTCGAGGTATCTGCTACTTGCCAAGGGCAGTTGCGTAAAGTGGTTGGCAAAAATGATCAACTCACCCCTGCGCAAAAAGTTATCCTCAATACCGCCGATGCCGGTACGGACATTTTTGTAAAGGTGGTTTACCTCCCTCAGAATTCATTAGCTTATAATGAGAAAAAAGAAATGGAGATCGTGTTTACTGTAGATCCCGATACCGAAGCTCACTATGCTAGCGGGCAGGAGCAATTGATGCAGTACTTAAAGGAAAATGTTATTGACAATATTCCGGTAGGGAGTTTCAAAGGTTACGATTTGGCAGCCGTCAAGTTTACTATTACAGAAGAAGGTGAAATTACGAATGCGCATATCTTCGAGAGTGCGAAGGATGATGACATTGATGCATTGTTACTAGCTGCAATCAGCCGTATGCCTTGCTGGGAGCCTGCTGTTTATGCAGATGGGACCAAGGTGCAACAAGAATTTGCCTTTACCGTCGGGAATATGGAAAACTGTATGGTTCATCTTTTAAGTATTCGTCGTGGACACTAACTAAAAGACTGGTCTTTATTATTTCCTTTGGGCAGCTGGCATCGCCTGTAGGCTCGCCACCGCGCTATCCACTCTTTCCGCACCCCGCTTGGGCGGGGAATGCGGAACCGCTCCTATCACTGCTGCTGCTCCTCCGTGCGCCGTGCTTCGCTATTCGCTACGCACCTTCAAAAAAAGTAAAGGACGAGGCTTAATCCCGCCCAAACTCTGCTGGCCCTAACTGCAAGGTGTTTCGGTAAATAGTCTCCATAGAGATATAGGTGTCAAGGGTGTGGATATAGATTTCCTTATCCAGTCCAATAGTTGTTACCATTTTCCAGGAAGATTGATCTTCTCTATACAAGATATCAACAACCGGCTTTTTAGAATCTATAAGGACGTATTCCTGAAAGGAAGGCAGAGAGCAATATTTGTGAAACTTATCACCACGGTCATAGCGTTCCGTAGATTTTGAAAGGACCTCGACAATCAAAATGGGGTTGGTAACCGCATGAGGGTCCACTTCAGAAATCTCGACTTCTCCGCAAACGATCATCCCGTCTGGGTAAACAAAAGAATTGGAAGCGTCGACATAAACACGAACTTCGCTGTTAATCGGGATACAAGCAAGCTTTTTCTTATCAATAGCATTACCCAAGGCAATATTAGCGTTCGAGCCAATAATACCATGATCAATAGTGCCACCACTCATGCCTACTATCCGTCCGTGATAGTATTCACTCTTTTCCAGAGCATTCTCCTCTATCTCAAGGTATTCCTGGATAGTGTACTTGTTAATTTTTTTTTCAGCCATGATTAGGTACTAATTGCAGTAAATATACTGCAATTAGCAACATTAATCAAGCTACTGTTTTTTAGGTAAGTCCTTTAGCAGCGCCTTTGCTTCCTCGGTTGGGTAGGCACCATCGGCAACGATTTTCTCTAGCTTTTGGCGGGCTTCATAAACGTTGTTAAATTCTACGTAATTCATCACCAAGTACCAATTGCTGATTTCAAAGGCTTTTCCCATAGACGACTGGATACGCTGGAAAGTATTAAACGCATCGAAATTTTTATTGGCCATCAATTGCGAGATGCCGTGGTACAGCTGGATGTAGCCAGCTTGCTCTAGCGACCGTGCATTGTTGGGGAAGAGGTCAATCGCTTCCTCGTAACGGCCGGCATTATAAGCTTCCATTGCAACTAAAATGGCCGAATCCTTTTCGTTTTGAGAAATTGCTGTCAACTCATCAGGATAAGCCTTGAGGTAACGTTCCAGCAAGTGGCCCAAAGGCTTTTCGGAATGGTCAACAGTACTTGCTGCCGTAGTAGAACTGCCGTCGTTTTTACAGGCTGTTGTGATAGTAAGGAGGCTCAGTGCAAATAGCGCGAGCAGGGAAAAACGGTATATAGAATTCATAATTAAGATCATTTTCCGCAAAATTAATCCTAATCCGTTAATTAGCAAGTATCCGAGATGATTGTCAAAAGACTTACCTTGGTGCTAATGAGAAGGTATGCATTCATTTTAGGGCTACTATTGGGCGGTATCTCCAATACGGCAACACTAACGGGACAAGGTCTGGATACGGACCTTGAGGTCTATGAGTTTTCTGATGGGCTCAGTCATCGTAATGTTTTTAAGATTCTTCAGGATACTACTGGTATGATCTGGCTGGCGACGATCAACGGCCTCAATAGTTTTGATGGTTATGCTTTTCGTACTTATAACCCTGGTTCTGTACAAGGTAAGTTGCCTGTTGAAATGGTGGCGGATATGGTGTTGGGGCCAGATCAAAATTTTGTCTTAGCTAGTCCGGATTTTCTAACCTCCTTTGTGCCAGAAGAACGTAAAGCACTTGCCCAGCAGATTAAGCCAGGGGAGTTGGTGCGCAGAGAATCGCTAGCTCCTCATAACTTGTGTTTTGTTGAGGATCAACTTTGGTGTACTGTTTATGACGAAAAAAATGGGCAAAATTGGTTGGCACGCCAGCAGCCGAATGGTTTAGAGTTGCTACGTAGGTTGCCAGGGTCAGGGACCCAAAGAGCGATGGCTTCGTGGCAAGGCCAGCTTGTAATGGCCAATAGTGACAATAAACTGGATGTTTTGGCCCGGAATGGTACCCTGCTGCGTACGCTGGAAATAGGTGGAGGCACAAGCCAGATTGCGGCGTTGTATGTGCATGGTGAAGAACTATGGGTTTTATTAGAAGATGGTCGAATTTATATCCAAACCAGTGGAGAAGAGGTTGCGGTGCGCTGGGGTACATTGCCCTTTACACATAGCGAAGCGCAGCTAGGAGCCCTGCTTGTAGAAGAGGATCAGGATGTATGGGTCGGAGGCTTTGGTACGCTTTGGTACTATGATCATTGGCAAAAGAATTGGGTCGATTACGATCAGGCTATTCGGCAGGAATTAAAGAACACTTGTACTTATCGTCAAGTCTACCAGGACTACTCCGGTGCAATTTGGTTGGCTACCGATTTTGGAGCGCTAAAGATTACGCAATCAGACCGGCTATTCGATCATTATCTCAGTGGCGGAAGTGAATATTGTAGCAATGTTTATTGCAGTATCCGTGGGATGACAGAAGATGATGCTGGGAATATCTATTTTTCTTACTATAACTCGCTGCATGTACTGGACCCAGAAAACCAGTTGCTGCGACCACTTTTTCCCCGGCAGGATTATTTCAATTATCCTTTTGGGATCGCTTACGCAAAGGGGGCGCTTTTTACCGGCAACGGTATTCGCATTGATCTTGATAATTTGGAAATAGACACCCTTTTTGCAGGTAGTCGTGAAGACCGAGGTGCTGTTTTGGTTGATCCTCGGGGAGATGTTTGGATAGGTTACGATCAGCAACTTTACCGCTACGACGAGGCGACGCAAAAGGCAGAGGCGGTTTTTACCAATGATAGTTTACCTATCAGTGGAACGATTTCCCATTTATATCAGTCTCCTGGAAAGGAACGTATTTGGATTGCTACGCTGGACAATGGACTTTACGGCTGGGCCCCAGGAGAGGATACTCCCAGTATTCATTATTCTACAGCACAGAATAGTCCGGTAATTTTGCCACATCAGCAAATCAACGCAGTACTTTCTCTAAAGGAAGGGGAGTTGTGGCTGGGTACTGCTCGAGGGCTGGTGAAGCTGAATATTAATACCAATAAGTTACAAACGTTTACCCAACAGGAAGGCTTACCTAATGATTTTATCAATGGTATTTTGCCGGAAGGAGATAGTTGTTTGTGGGTTAGTACCGACAATGGCTTGAGTAGGATCAATGTAAGAAACGGGCGCACGTTTAATTTTTCTGTTGCGGATGGCCTTTCTGCAAATGAGTTTAACCGAGCATCGTTTTTCAAGGCGAAGAATGGGCGGTTTTATTTTGGAGGCCTTAATGGTGTCAATACCTTTTTGCCAGATGAACGCTACCGGGCACAAAAGGATGCCCGTCGCTCGCTGGCGCTAGTGCTCACCAGTTTTAGTTATTTGGATGGCCAGGGAGACAGTCTGCGTACGTTTATTCGGCAGCAACAAAATGGTATAGCCCCCTTTACCCTTACGCATCGTGACCGAATGTTTACCGCAGAGTTTGCGCTGATGGATTATCGCAATCCTGCCGAGAATACCTTTCAGTATTATCTAGAGGGTTACGACGAGGAGTGGTCTAGCCCCAGCAATCTTCCAATGGTACGTTTTTCCGATCTTAAACCGGGCAACTATACCTTGCATGTTCGTGCTCGTAGTGGGCGAGAAGCCTGGGGGACGCAGGAGATTATGGTTCCAATACTTATTCAGCCTGCACTTTACCAGCGATTATGGTTTTGGCCTTTATTGATTTTACTGGGCATCGTTTTCGCGGGAGGTTTGATGCAATACCGGGTCTATGCCTTGCAAAAAAGAAGAGAAGAGTTGGAGGCGGAGGTTGCTAATCGTACCCAGGAGCTAGAAGCCGAAAAAGAGAAAAGCGAAGAACTTTTACTAAATATTCTACCCGCAGAATTGGCTCAAGAACTGAAAGAAAATGGCTTTGCTAAAGCCAAGCGGCATGAGCGAGTGACTGTTATGTTTAGTGACTTTAAGGGATTTACAGCTATTTCTGAACAGTTGGAACCGGAAGAATTAGTGGCAGAGATTGATCTTTGTTTTAGGGCTTTCGATGAAATAACGGAGCGGCATGGATTGGAAAAGATCAAAACGATTGGGGATGCTTATTTAATGGTGGGTGGTATCAGCCAGAAAGCAGAAGATCAGGCCCGACGGGTCGTCATGGCTGCATTGGAGATACAGGAGTTTATGAAAGCGATTGCAGTAGAGCGAAGATTACACAACCGCCATTTCTTTGAGGCCCGTATTGGTATACACACAGGCCCATTGGTAGCAGGTATCGTAGGAATCAAAAAGTTTGCCTATGATATTTGGGGAGACACCGTCAATATAGCTTCTCGCATGGAAACCAATGGCTTGGTAGGGGAGGTAAACCTTTCTGAGGCAACCTACAAATTAGTAAAAGAAGACTTCCGTTGTAAGCCGTATGGCCAGTATTCTGAAAATACAACGGAACTGAAAATGTTTTTAGTAGAAGAGTATACAAGGTAGGTTTTGTTATAAGAAAAAAATAATCAAACAAATGTTGTTTTAATTCCGTAACTTGCTCTTGGTTATGGGTAACTAACTAGTATTGGTACCTGATAAGCACTAACATTCTTTTATCAAAACCACTTGTTTATGAAAGTTTTAAAAACCTTAGGCCTTGTAGTTTTAGGCTTGTTGGCTATTGTCGCCTTGTTGGGACTGATTGCGCCCAATCAGGTTGTTATCAGCCGTTCTACGACGATTAATGCAGCTCCTGCTACAGTTTATCAAGTTGTCAGTGAATTACCTAGTTGGGAACGCTGGTCGCCCTGGCAGCGGCGTGACGCGACCATCAAGAATGAATACAGCGAAACCACAGCTGGTGCCGGTGCCTATTACACCTGGACGAGTGAAGATAGTGGTGCCGGACAGTTAACGATTACCGATGCCTGGGGCCCTGATAGTTTACACACTTTGATAGAATTTGACGGACAAGGCAACACCAATTCCAACTGGTATTTTAAACCAGCCGATAAAGGCACAGAAGTCACCTGGACCTTTGATTCCAAATTTCCTTTCCCGTTCAATGCGATGCTTCTTTTTCAGGATTTTGAAGGGATGATTAGCAAGGACTATGAGGAAGGCTTAGCTTTCTTAAAGGAAGAGGTAGAAAGCATTTTACCTGCTGGGCCAGATCTTACTATCCAGGAAGTTGATTTCCCAGCTACGCATTACCTTGTTAAACGAGCTACCGTTGCGATGAAGGATATGGGGGCGCATTTTCAGGAAGTAATGCCTGCGGTGGGTATGGCTTTTGGCGAGAGTGGAGTAGCAATGGCAGGTACGCCTACTGGCTTGTTCTATACCTGGGATGAAGAAACGCAAACATCAGACGTAGCTATAGGTATTCCTGCCGCTAGCGGAGCAGCAATAGAAGGTCTTACTTCAATAGATATTCCCGCAGGTCGTGCCTTGCAAATTAATTATGTGGGCCCTTATGAAGGAACGGGTGCTGCACACGAAGCTCTTGATGCTTATATGGTAGCCAATGGGCTGAAATTTCAAGCACCTGCTATCGAAAAATACATGGGGGATCCAGGCCCAGATACCGAAACAGATCCCAATAAATGGATGACGCAAATCGTGTATTTGTTGGAAGAATAGGGTTGAATTCGAATAGTGTGTTTAATTGAGTAAGGCGCGAAGGTGCTCACCTGCCAGTAAAGAGTGGGGAGTATTTTCGTGCTTTTTTTTCTTTAAGTTTATCGACTTATGAACCATGAATTGTTTGAGCCGATTCCTTTAGACGAAAAGGCCAAAGTCTATGTTTCCAACACCGTTCCTCAATTCAATTTACCGTATGAAGCCTTTTTGCAACTTTGGGAAAGGCATCCGCCATCCTACCATCGGTTGATGATGCATGGTAAAGAGGTGCTTACGCCACGTTGGCAACAGGCTTATGGCAAAAATTACCGGTATACTGGATCTCAAAACAACGCGCTTGCTATTGGTCAGGATTTGAAGGGATACCTCGATTGGGCTTGTGAGCATATTGATTCGCGGCTAAATGGTTTGCTGCTAAACTGGTACGATGGCCAGCAAAACCATTATATTGGAGCACATCGTGACGACACTCGTGACCTGATGACTGACAGCCCTATTGTCACGATCTCGCTAGGGCAAGAACGTGTTTTTAGGCTGCGGCCACATGGCAAGAAAGGGTTTAAGGATTTTACGGTTAGAAACGGAGAAGTAATTGTGATCCCCTGGGAGACCAATCTTAGCTGGACGCACGAGGTTCCGGCTTTTAAGAAGTACAATGGGAAAAGAATATCTATTACGATGCGGGCTTTTAAGTAAGAGCGTTCGAAAAAAAATAATCTACCTTCATCCCTAACGTAATCAGATAGTTAATTCAGAATGATACCATAAGCTATGGGGAAAGTACTATGCTTAAGTCTGGCGCTGATATACAGCTGTTCATTTCTAAAAACAGCTACTGACCCAGTTTATAAAGTGATTAAAGATGTCAATGTTGTTGATGTCGTCAATGGGGAATTGCTGAAGTCTCAAACGGTTGTTCTCAAAGATTCACTCATCCATTTTATAGGAAACGAATGGCTGGCACCCTCCAATGCCCAGATTATTACTGTTGATGGTAGTGGTAAATACCTGATGCCCGGAATGTGGGATATGCACTTTCATCTTGCCTGGGATGCAGGTAATGACTCCCTGTTATTCGATGTTTTATTAGCACATGGAATCACAGGAGTGCGCGATATGGGTGGAGATTTAGCTATTCAGCAGGGGATGAAGCAAAAAGTTGCAGTAGACCCAACGCGAGGGCCAGCGATATTTGGTGCCGGCCCGATATTGGATGGTAATCCGCCAGTGATGTACGATTTTACAATCCCGATAGATGGGACCTCTACGCCCATTGAATTTTTATTGGATAGTTTGGTAGCTGCGGGCTCCGATTTTTTCAAGACCTATTCCTTGATACAGGAGCCAGTAGTAGAGGCCATTGCTGCTTACGCTGATGAACACGAACTATCTTTTGCCGGGCACTTATCTGAATATATAGAACCTGAAAAGTCTATTCAAATAGGCCAAAAAAGTATTGAGCACCTTAACCGCTTGGACGAGATTTGGCAAGTTGATACTGCTCGGATTATCCGTATTGCTGAGCTTATGAAAGAAGAGGACACCTGGCTATGTCCAACCCTTTTGATTTATGAGGTGAAAGCGCGAATGTGGGACAGTGCGCTGATCCAGCCAGTTTATGAGCCATTTATCCACCCTTTTTTGCAGCAAGAGTGGCAAAGTAGCCGAGCCCGTCGATTAAGCAAGAATACCCAGGTCGATTGGGAGAAGCAGGAGCGCCTTTTCGAGCAACAAAAAGCACTGGTTGGTTTCCTGCACCAGCAAGGTGTGAGCATCTTGGCGGGTACTGATTTTGCTGGTATGCCCTACGTGTATCCTGGTATTGGGCTTCAGCAAGAGATACAGCTCCTCCACGAAGCAGGGCTTAGTAATGCCGAGGCATTGGCAGCAGCAACTATCAATCCGGCCCTTTTTATGGGGACCCAGGATATGTCTGGTACCGTAGCTGTTGGGAAGTATGCTGACTTGGTACTACTCCGGGAAAATCCGTTGGAGGATATAAAGGCAGTAGCGCAGATCGACCAAGTATTTCGGAAGGGGAGGGGTGTTCGCGTAGCTCACGGAGGTACTCGCTGACGCTCGTGTTTGTGTTCGCTGCGTTCACGGAGGTACTCGCGTTGCTCGTGGTGATGCTCGCTGTACTCGCGGTAGTATTCGTCCCTAAGTTTTGGGCTGCATCTTACCAAAAAAAGCTTTAACTTAATTTTAATAAGTTTTACAACGCGATTTTACATTTTCCTCGTCCTGAGGGCTCTCTATAATTTATTAACTTATTACTTAATGACCAATTATGGTTCAACATCATTTTGCCCTTGGGATATTGAGCCGGATAATCCACATTCGCCCGGCACCGTTAGCACTTGGCCGTATTTACGTACTTTGATCGCCGACTACAATGCTCAGAACCCCAACACGTACAATCTCTTCTTTGTTGAAGACGGAAATTTAATTAAAGAAGTGGAAAATTTCGTACTTACCGGCACGAAGCCTTCCGGCGAGTATACCGATGGTTTTGATATTTTCAGCGGTTGCTCGGACTTTCCTCGCGGATATTACCAACCGACCAGGCAGTTCATGATCATGACTGACTTTTACTCCGACTGGCTGACTCGATTTTTTTGTTCTCTGACATTTTTTTGTTTCAATTCTAGGTATTATGAAAATTTTCAACATACACTTGATTTCTATTGTTCTGGTTTTAGGTTTCCCTATTTTATCAAATGCTCAGGTAACTTACAGTAAGCTGTATTCGACTACCGAAGCGTTAAGAGATCATTCCCAAGGAATGGTAGTAACTAGTAACAGTATCGTCATCAACGCTAAACAAAGTTGTTGGGAAGGAGATAATATATTTCTTTCATGTACTATTATTAACCAGTTTACTTATGAAGGAGAATTAGTACGGACCGTGACACTTGATACCCTTTTCCCGGAAGGAGCCAATCGACTGATCTTCTACGATGATAAGTATTATCTCACAGGCCATCGTCATGGAGATGGAACTAATAGACCTACTTTACTATATGTGTTTGACGAAGATTTTAATCTTCTCAATGGCTTGGACGTGCCCAGTTTTAATCTTGGTGATCCAAATAGCGAAGGAATCATCGCGGGAGAAGAATTTCTTTACCTGTACGGTAATATACGTTTACCAGATATTACCCAAAGTCGTGCTCAAATAATCAAGCTAAATCGGAACACACTAGAAATAATTTGGGAACGCCTATTACCGCACGAACACAATCGAAATTACCTCTACGATCTTCAATTCACCCCCCAGGGCGATCTCGCTGTACTACGCGAACGCTCGAACGGTCCCGGCGACGGGGGTGATGTCGGTCTGGATCTCCTCTTGCTGGATACCGCCGGGAATATTTTACAAAATCGCTTTTTAGGAGATGATAATATAAGTCGATTCCAAAGTCTCCACGTAGATGAGCAGGGCAATTTCTACTATGGTTCTCTATTGTTACCCGATGAGGAAATACTTGAATCCATGGGTGTGGTCAACCAGCTCAACCCTACGCTGGACAGTATACTTTGGAGTTCTCGGCTACCCGTCAATCGTTTCTCGCTAGGGCGGCATTACCAGACTCGGGACATTCAGCAGGCCGCTAACGGTGATTTACTGGTATGCGGTACGACTTGGGAGCTCAGCGGCGAAGGGGTGTTTTCGACCAATCAAACCTACCACGGCTACATCGCGCGCATCAGCCCCCAAGGCGAAAAGCGCTGGGTACGCGTGTACCAGCACCCCAGCTACGCCGAACCCACCGATTCGCTGGGGCGCTACCGGCCCTCGTTTCTAAACAAAGTGGCGGAAACACCAACCGGTGAGATCGTCGCAGCGGGCCACGTATGGTACGACGATCGGCAGGTCCAGGCCATCCCCGAAGCGGCGGCGGCCAGTCATCTGTGGCTGCTCTCGGTGGATGCGGACGGCTGCGTGACCGGCGAGGAATGCAAGGAGCGCGTGCTGCTGGACAGCATCGGCCCGCCAGACCTGAGCCTGCACATCGGTGCCCGCTGGACGTACGAGGAGGTCGACGACGGCTACCGCGTGGTGCCCGCCGTGTACGAAATCGTGGATACTACGGTCCTCAACGACACCACCGCTTTCGTGGTCGAAAAAGTCGAGGGGGCCGCTGAAATAGGGCAACTCACCTACGTACACGTACGAGCGGACAGTGTTTACCACTATAACGCAATAGAGGATCGTTTCGAGTTGCGCTTTGTTTACGAGTCGCCCACTACCGAGTCGGATTTGCTCGATTTTACCGTCAACTACGAAGCCCCTTGGCACGGCCCGTGCGCTCCGGGCCCGGACGTTGCCCAGGTCTACGTCGACTCCCTGACGCTACGCAACATCGACGGCTATGCTTTTCCGATCCAAAACCTGCGCGTGGCCAACAACGGCTCGTTCGTACACGATCTGACCGGCAGGGTGTACACCGGCATCGGCAACGACAAAAGTTTTCGTTTGGGACTAGGTTACGGTCTGTGCGACTTTCCTTGGTACACCACCAAGCTACGCTGCTTCGAAGCCAACGGTCTGACGCACAATTTCGTAGACTATCCCTGTGATTCTACCTGGCTGGTTTCCAGTACCGAGGATTTGACTTTTGATACGCCGGTAGAGGTGTTTCCCAATCCTAGTCGGGGAGAGATTCACTTACGTGGCTTACCCGCCAGACCGGTGCCCTATGTAGTGTATGATTCGCAAGGTAAGCTCATACAAAATGGCATGCTGCGGCATAATCAACTGAGGCTAGACACCCCAGGAGTCTACTTTTTGTACTTGACCGTACGGGATAAAGTGGTCGTTAGGAAATTGGTGATATTTTAAATTATAGTTCGTCAAGGTAGGATTGGTGAGAATTTGAAGACGCTATTTTTTCCATTCGCAAGGCGAAAAGCGCAGGCAACGTAGCGCGTTGGCGAGGCTTTTCAACGCAGCGAAGGGGAAAAAGAGCAGGTCAAAAATCACAAATCCTGCCTTGGAGAACTATTACGCAAGAAAACAACACAGGGCCTGAGGGGGGGGCGTTACCATCCCCTTAACCCATCCGCCCATTTCCATGGCATCAAATCTGTGATCAACAGCCGGAAAGCGAGTCGTTCCCCAAGTCCACCCTGTTCCTTGAGGGGGTTGATGATTTCCGGGGAACCGAAAAGAGGAGCATAGATGCCAATTTTGCCATCCAACCATTCGATAGCTAGTCCGCCGGTCCAGAGGAATTTGTTTTCATCACCATTAAAGGTGGGGGCTACGTAGCTGCCAGCATCCAGATAAGGGCGCAGTGGGAACCAGCTCGGCGTGAAGGGTAAATCTATCGAAGTATTTACGCTGATCATTCTTTTGTTGCTACGTCCTACCTGGAAAGCAGTGGGGACGGGCGCGCGAAACCCACCTGCTCGCAAGCCAAGTTGTTGAGAGGTTATTCCATCGGTAGCAGTACGCCCCAGGTAAGCATTGTCAAATCGGTAGTCGTCGGTACCGCGATCAAAAAGGCTGAAGGCCTGTGCAGGTGTGTAGGTCGTCGTTTGCAAGGAATTGCTCAAGAAAAAACCGGCGAATAAGCGCCAGTGGAATGCTTTTTGAGCCTGGTAGAGGAACTTCCCCTTTCCCTCGAAGAGAAGCTTGTTGTGCATCTGGTCCCGACTAAAATCATCCGTGTAGTTGGCGTGTTCGTAGGTCAGGCGAAGATGGGCCGGACTCAATACCCAATCGCGATCCATTTCGAAGCTAACCTCATAAATGTCCTGAAGTTGATCTTGGGTGCCTAGAAAAACGCCGTCTGTACTAAAATTCGGTTCTTCGGTATTAACATACAAGCCTCTGGTGGTGAGGCTAGGCACCCACCTGCTGTTGGGCAATTCATGAAAAGTCAAGGAGAATCCAGCAGTTCCGCGCTGAAAGGAAAGCGGTAAGTCTTCTGGTTCGTAGGTCGCAAAATGAAAACTACGGAGATTGCTGAAAAGCTTTATTTCCCTGAAGGTGCTATTTGCAGCTTGTTTGATCCTTACTTGTAGGCCCAACATACCGTTGAGGGTTTTACTTTGAAAACCATAAAAAGGAGCAGCTACCCATTCAATCGTTTGAGGAATGATGCCCCGATTATGTAAAACGACTCCTGGCAATACCCCATCGTCCTTGTTGTAACCAAGCAATGGAAGGGCAAAGAGTGTAGACTTGGTGTCGCTCTTGATACCGGTGAGTAAGCGGAGCTGAGGCGGTGCCAGCTTTCCCCAGCCTTTCTGCCAGCTATTATTTTGGCGATAGGCTTCAAGGCTATGGTGTGCTGGATCAATGAGGAGCTGGTCGTATTTCTTGTTGGCTAAACCTATTTGCTTATCGCCGATAAATCCAGGGTGCCAGTTTAAGGTCGTATCACCATTGCTATCAATGGTTTGTAAGGCGAAAGGGCCGGCGACATTGCCTTTGTTGGTTAGGTTTAATTGTGGTTGCTCTCCTTGGTCTAGCTTTTTGAGCTCGTAATCTTGTTGTTCGACAGACTGCATAAAGCCTTGGAAAAACCAGCTTAGATCATCGCCTCCTTCCCGTTCAAGTGTTGCTTGCACATCCTGCGGGCCAGGGTGCTTGAACTGCCATTCACGGAAGTAAGCTTGCATAGCCTGATCAAACCGAGATTTTCCCCAGTAGCCTTCGAGTTGGTGCAAAGCTTTGGCAGGGGTACCGTAGGCACCTACCCAGTAGTTGTAGAATTCCAGCTGTTCGGAGGGGGTGTCAGGCGCTTGGGTAAGCCGTTGGCAGGCATAATAGCGGTAGCCAATTTCGTCGAGATCCGTGGAGGTGTTGCCACTCATTACTTTAGGGAGGAGCGTATCAGACCCATAATGTTGATGATCATACCGATGGTCGTAATAAGAATTGAAGCCTTCGTCCATCCAGGAATGCGTACGTTCGTTACTGGCCAAGATGCCGTAAAACCAGTTGTGGCCTACTTCATGAGTAATAACATTATCGAGTGCCCTGCCGTCGGCGGCGAGTCCGATTACGGTAATCATTGGGTATTCCATCCCGCCGCCGGCACTTAGCGCACTTTGTACAGCGGTGACTTGTGGATAAGGGTAAGGGCCAATGTGTTGACTATAAAAGGCTGTTGAACGTTTGAGATACTCAAGGGAGTTTTGCCATAGATGGGCCTGTTCGTCGGTAAAAAAAGACCAGACTTTTATGGGCTGTGTTTTGCCGATAACGGTAACACTGTCGTGTAAAACATGGAATCGCTTGTCTGCAAACCAGGCAAAATCGTGGACCCAATCGGCTTTATAATGGAGCGTTTTTTGTTCGGGCATACTTGCCGGGAAAGCGGGCGAAGTATAGACTGCCGGATCATTGTCTGACCAGCTTTTTTGGGCGGTGGCCCGTGCTCTGTCGAGTAACCAAGCTTGCTCTTCCTTGGTTTGGAGTTCTCCGGTTGCTCCCACCAGATAGTTTGCAGGCAGGGTAAGAGAAACATCATAGGAACCAAACTCACTGTAATATTCACCGTAGTCGAGATAAGCCATAGGGTGCCAGCCATCACGGTCGTAGACGGCTGGTTTGGGATACCATTGTGTGACTTGGTAAGACTGTCCTACATGCCCGAGCCGAGAAAAAGAAGCAGGAAATTGGAGCCTAAACGGTGATTCGATGCGAATATCACCTTTGGGCGGAAGCGGTTCATTGAGTACTACTTTAACCACATCGGGGCCAAGTTCGGTAGGGAGTACAGTAAGAGAGGTATTGTGGCTAGAAAAATTTAAACTATCAATGAACCCAAGGTCTTCTTCTGGGGCGAAATAAAAATCGACGGAGCCACTGGCTAGTTCTTGTTGGGCAAAAGCCGTGCTTCGGTTTTGGTAGGCATTGGGCCAAAGGTGTAAATAAATAAAAGTAAGTGTGTCGGGAGAGTTGTTGTGATAGTCCATACTCCATTGCCCTCTGAGTTGGTGAAGTTGATCATCTAGTTCGACCTGGATCGAGAAATTTGCTTCTTGTTGGAAGTAATTGTCTTGGCCCAGAAGGGGGAACGTAGAAACGAGTAGGAGGCAAATATTCAGGTATACTGATATTGTAGTTTTGAGGAAGATGGGTAAGTTCATAAGGGGAAATAGCTTTTGACTGTACCAGGCATGAAGTGATACTGTCATAGATACACTTCTAGTTAGTGTGGTATCGATAATCAAACTAAATTAGGGCTGTAATATAATAAGGTATTGTTTAAGTAAGAATACCTTGACAATCAGTTGCAGCTTAATTTAGTGGGTATAAAACCAGAGATGTTTGGAGGTTTGGGTAGCTAATTTGTAAAAAGAGGCGGATTTAAGTGTTAAACACTTGTATCCTAAACGCCTAAATATTTTGTTATTAACAGTCAAAGCCTTTTCTTTGCATGGATTTTTCAGGGCGAGGTCGTATCTTTGCCCTCCTGCTTTTAGAGCAGGGTGTTTAAATAACTGATTACTAGGCTTTTATCTTTGTGCCCGTTTTGTTGGGTACAGGCTCAAAATGCTGCAAAATTGACGATAGATGGCACTGATTGGTAAAATCAGAAATAATTCCTGGATACTGATCGTAGCGGTTGGCCTCGGTTTGGGCGGCTTCCTGGTCATGGATATGGTAAGCGCAGGACAAGGTCCTGGAGGGGGATTATCTCAACTCGTAGTGGGTAAAGTGAATGGCGAAAAGATTCGCCGGACGGAATTTGAACGCATCAATAGTTTGCGTTTTAATGGTTCTACACTTCCCAGCTACCAGAACAGAAATACATTATGGGACTGGTTTGTAGAAGACCAGCTTCTCAGAGACGAAGCAGAAGCAATTGGCTTGGGCATTAGTGAAGCTGAAGTTGCTGAACTTGAATTTGGTGCTAATCCTAGCCCAATCATTCGTCGTAACTTCCCTAATCCTCAGCAGCCCGGTCAGATCAACCGCCAGCAACTGGATTATTTCAAAGGCTTGATTGATGGCGGTACGCTCCGTGACGAAATCGAGCAAGGGCGTATGAGTCCGCAATTCCCAGAATTCTGGCGGATGCAGCGGGACATGATCAAAAAAGATCGCTTGCAGACCAAATTGCAAGCATTGGTTCAGAAGGGCATGTATACGCCTAACTGGATGGCTGAAATGGGGTACAATGAGCAGAACCAGAATGTAGATTTTGTCTACGTGAAAGTTCCTTATGATCAGATTCCTAATAGCGATGTTGCTATTTCTGACAGTGATCTGAGCAGCTATCTAAATGCCAATGCCGCTCGTTATGAGCGTAAGCAGGAAGAGCGAGTGCTTGATTACGTTGTTTTCGACGTGCTGCCTACCGCTGCTGACTCTGCGGCTATTCGTACCAAGATGGCCGAATTGATTCCTGAGTTCACAAACGCTACAGACGGTGATTCTACTTTTGTACTGCGGTATGAAGGTGTTATCACACCAGCTTATGCTTCTAAAGACGACCTGAGCACAGGTATTGCTGACACGGTAATGAATTTGCCAGTTGGTAGTGTTTACGGACCTTACGTAGAAAGCGGTGAATTCCGTTTACTAAAAGTAATTGATCGGGTTGTAATGGCGGATTCTGCTGATACCCGTCACATTTTATTGAGTGCTACCACTCCTGACCAGTTTGCTACTGCTGGAGCTCGTGCTGATAGTATTATCAATGTATTGAATGCTGGAACTACTGCATTTGATTCACTGGTAGTGGCATTTAGCGAAGATCCAGGTAGTGTAAGCAATGGTGGTAAATACGAAGGTGTAACACCTAACCAGTTTGTACCTGAATTTAACCGGGTACTCTTTATCACTGGTGTTCCTGGACAGCTTTATAAAGTACGGACTGCTTATGGTATCCATATTGTAGAAGTACTAAGTCGTACTGCTGCGACCACTGAGCGTGCGAATGTTGCCTTCATCCGTGAAGCCATCGTGCCTAGTAAAGAAACGCAAGACAATGTATTTCAGGATGCATCTCAGTTTATTGCTAATAACCGTTCTTTGGATGACATGAAGGCTGCTGCACAAGAAGCAGGTAACCTACGTGTTGTATCTACGCCTACTTTCAATAAGAATGCTTTTACATTGGGTGACCTAGGGTTCAGTAATGATACCAAGGATGCTATTTGTTGGGCATTTTCAGCTGATCCTGGCGATGTTTCTCCTAGTGTTTACAGCTTTACGGATCAAGTTCGTTACTACGACAACAAGTATGTTGTAGTTGGTTTGCAGGACATCATGGAGCCAGGTACACCAAGTGTTGACGAAATTCGTACAGAACTAGAAGCTGAAGTATTGGCTGCTAAGAAGACCGAAATGGTTGCTAGCCAAACCCAGGGAATGGATTTACGTGCAATAGCAGGTAAGTATGGTGCGAAAGTAGATACTATTCAACGTGCTGCCTTTAGCCGGCCTTCTATGCCTGGCTTGGGATCTGAGCCTAAAGTAGTTGCTACTGCTGTTGGTTTGGGACAAGGACAAACTTCGGCTCCTATTCAGGGTGCAGGAGGGGTGTTTGTACTACAAGTAACCAATAAGCCAGCTGTTGGCCAGGCGACTAATCTGCCTCAGATTCGTCAGCAAATGAACCGTACGGCTCAAGGTAATGTAGCTAGTTCTTTTATTTCTTTGTTCCGCGAAAGCGCAGACGTAGAAGATAATCGCGCTACTTACGAGTGTAACTAAGTTATTGCTCTTGGTCGTTTTTTAAGAAAGAAGAACCTTTCTTAGCTATCCTCCCGAATTTTACCATCGTGTAAAGTTCGGGAGGATTTTTTTTGGATGGTGTTTGAAGGAGAGTGTCGTGCTACTTCCCTGAGCCGTATTCGTCCTTGATGCGGTGATTTATCCCACTAGTGTGAAGCCACCTCCGCTCTTCGGCGCAACGACCCTCGACGCTGCGCATCGGTCCCGCCAGCGGGACACATAGTGGGCCGTGGCCCGAGAAGTGCGGAAGCAGTGAATTTGCTCAATTTTATTTTTTAACTAGTGCGCAGGCCAGTAGGCCGGAGCGCGGGGCGCGGAGCGACCAAGGACAAGCTGGCGTAGAGGTAGTGCGCAGCGCAGCAAGGCACTAAGAACGGAGCAAGCGGTAGCGCGCGCAGCGCCGCTATGGCCCATAAAGAAGCTGTAGGTCGGAAGTATTGAGCTCAAAACCATCAACCAACAACCTGACTAACTCTCATACCGCTTCATCCGTCGACGGATAATAGGGTAGCTAAATACGACAAGTAGGATAATGACTACGCCCCAATAAAAACCAGGATCGAGGTCTTCTTGCTCATTGAGGAGGAGCCAAGCGAGAATGATGCCGTATACGGGTTCGAGGTTGACTGTAAGGTTGGCCGCAAAAGCAGAAAGGTGACGCAGCGCTCGCAAGCTGAGGGTATAGGCAAGATTTGTACACAGAAAGGCGAGTATTAAAAGGTAAAACCAATCTAAATTGGAAGCGGGTAACCAGGCACCAAAATCACGGCCAGTAATCAGGAAGAAGCCTAAAATTATACTAAGGAAGAGCCAGGCACTACCCAGCTCCACAAAGGTGACCCTGCTTGGGTGGACGTTTGCCAGGTATTTTTTATTGAAGGTAGCAAAAGTGGCCGCCAAAAAGGCGGAAGTGAGCCCTGCGATAAGGCCCCAGACCATCCCTGGCTGGATGTTGTTAACGACTAGTACCATTCCTGGGATGATCAATAAGCCTAGCGCCATCTCGTACCAGCGAAAAGGCCGTTTGACAATGAGTGGTTCCAGAAAGGCTGTAAAGAAAGAAGTCGTCGCCATGCAGACCAGGGTAATCGAGGCATTGGAAAGCTTGATGGCGCCATAAAAAGTGAGCCAATGTAAAGCTACTAAAACACCAATTCCCATGAAGCGAAAGAGTAACGGCCGCCCTAAATCGCGGAGCAAATGTCTCGCCTTAACGAAGGGTAGCAGGCTCCCGCTGGTAAGTAATACCCGCCACCAAACAAGCACCAATGCCGTGAGTTGAATAAGATCACCCAGAATGGCCGTTAGACCAAACAGCAAAACAGCAAGGTGTAATTCCAAATAAGCACGCCGTTCTTCTGTAAGCATAGGGGAAAGCCTTATCTTTGTAATCTGCAAAAGTGCACATTCTGATACAATTTTAGCTAACTAATTATCAATTGTGCATTGAGGCATTAATGAAAATCTTTCTTGGAAGTTTTTTGTTTAAGTTGGTTTAAAACAAGATTTTTTAGGAATCATATAAAAATAAGATATCCATGGCTGTAAAAGCAGGTGATAAAGCGCCCACATTTACCCTCGTTTCAGACACACTGAAAGAAGTATCTCTTAGTGATTACGCTGGTAAGAACGTTGTACTATTATTCTTTCCGATGGCTTTTACCAGTGTTTGTACGGAAGAATTGTGCATGATGCGTGATGATATTGCAACGTACAATAATTTGGATGCGGATATTCTGGCGGTATCGGTAGATTCTCCGTTTACACTGGGGCGTTTTAAAGCAGACCAGTCACTAAATTTTCCGCTTTTGTCGGATTTTAATAAAGAGGTGTCTCGTAATTACGGTACCCTTTATGAGGAATTTGTATTGGGCCTGAGAGGTGTATCAAAGCGGTCAGCTTTTGTAATTGATAAAGAAGGAACTGTTCGTTATGCCGAAGTGTTAGAGAATGCCGGTGAGGTGCCTGATTTTGCGGCGATTCGCAAAGCATTGGCGTAGTTGTGCGGAAAAATAAAATAATGTATTTGCTATGTTGTTCTCCAATGAAGTAGAAGAGCTGGAAGAAGTACTGGTAGAAGATGAAGTAGAGGATACGGGGACCGGAGAACCGGCTCAACTGATCGTCTATAATGATGACCACAACTCTTTTGATTGGGTTATCAAGTGCTTTGTTGATGTACTAGGTCATGCTTCTTCTCAAGCTGAGCAGTTGGCGCTTATTATTCATACCAAGGGTAAAGCCAACGTCAAGAATGGTCCAAAGCGAGTATTGAAGCCACAGAAAGATGCGCTCACCGAGCGTGGGCTTTCAGCGGTGATCGAGGAAGCTAAGTAAAGTGAAATGCCTGTATACTGGTTGCCAGAAGATGAACTTAGATTTCCTCACCCCAGCGAATCCAGTCCGGATGGGCTATTAGCAGTGGGGGGGGATTTAAGTCCAGAGCGCCTACTATTGGCGTACAGTTGGGGCATTTTTCCTTGGTATTCTGCGGACGATCCTATTCTGTGGTGGAGCCCAGATCCTCGTTTTGTGCTTTTTCCAAATGACCTGAAGGTGAGTAAGAGTATGCGCCCTTACTTTAATCAACAAAAATATAGAGTTACCTACGATACCTCTTTTTCAGAAGTGATCAAAGCCTGTAGTGCTATCCCCCGTGATGGGCAGGTGAGTACGTGGATCACTCCGGAAATGATCGAAGCTTATGAGCTACTACATAAGCAGGGCTACGCTCATTCTGTAGAGGTATGGCAAGAGGATGTGTTGGTTGGCGGCTTGTATGGAATTGCGATGGGAAAAGTGTTCTTTGGAGAGTCGATGTTTGCTAAGGCGACCAATGCTTCCAAGTTTGGCTTTATCACGTTGGTTCGAGACCTGAAGGCAGAAGGATATCAACTTGTTGATTGTCAGCAAGAAACAAGGCATCTTGCGAGCATGGGGGCGCAAAGAATGGAGAGAAGCGATTTTCTGGGATGGCTAAAAAAGAACAGGACGCTTCCGCTGAGCGCGGGAAATTGGAAGGAAGGCGTTTTTTAGTATTTGTTTTATTTTTTTACCTTACAAACTTTTACTACATTTGTTCTCCTTGAGTATATTGACAATTGCTCAAACAATCAGCGGTTATTACCCCCTGCGGTCAACAGGGAAATTCAGAGGTCTTTTTTGCGTATTGTTTGGCTGCTACCTGGTTAGGTAGCAGGTGATGTCGCACGCCCTGGATGGCCGATTGGCCAAGGGTGGATCTGGCGGTCCGGCAGCTGGGAGGGCCCTCCCACTTGAGGGTGTTATGCCCCCATCTTTCCTCTTCGTTCTATTTCCTTTTTATCCTGCATTAGCCCTTTCCCCTCCATAAAAGCCCTATCTTGGTGCGCTGACTAATATCCTTTTGCATAATGACGATTGATTTCTCGAAACTGGCTGATGAAGTTGGTACAATTGCCCGTGCAGCCGGTGCTGCTATTCTGGAAGTATATGCTGATGAAGATAATTTTGGTATCGAGCACAAAGCGGATAACAGTCCGCTTACGCGTGCTGACCAAGCAGCAAATGCCGTTATTATGGCCGGGCTAGAGCAGCTCGATTTTCAAGCTCCTATTGTTTCTGAAGAGAATAAGGAAGTGCCTTACAGCGTGCGTAAAGACTTCGATTACTTTTGGCTGGTTGATCCGCTGGATGGGACCAAAGAGTTTATTAAGCGTAATGGCGAGTTTACCGTTAACATTGCATTGGTAAAGGCTGGGCGGGTTGTTTTTGGTGTTGTCTACGTACCGGTTACTGCCGAGTTGTATTGGGCGGCTAAAGGGCATGGTGCATTTGCTGTAGCCGATGCGAAAGAAGCGCGAATTACAGCAGCCTCATTTACAATGGCTGATACCGGGCTTAAAGTAGTGGCTAGCCGAAGCCACCTCAACGAGGGTACCCAAGCTTTTGTGGATGCTTTGCAGGCACCAGAGTTGGTAAGTAAAGGCTCTTCCCTCAAGTTGTTGTTGGTTGCTTCAGGAGCAGCTCACCTTTATCCACGTTTAGCACCAACGATGGAGTGGGACACTGCCGCTTCGCAGATCATTGCAGAAGAAGCTGGTGGTAAAGTTGTACAAGCAGAAACAGGCGAGCCTGTCGTTTATAATAAAGAAAATTTACTCAACCCTCATTTTATCGTTTATGGACAAGTGAGGGATTAGTCAATACCATAAAAGGAAATTTAAAAAATCAAAAGCTGTGGCCCGTTCGTTATCGGTTATTATTACAACTTACAACGAAGCAGATAATATTGCTCGTTGCCTGGAGAGTATCCTTGAACTTGCCAATGATATATTGGTGGTGGATAGCTTCAGCACCGACAAGACCGTGGAAATAGCACGTCGTTATCCAGTGCGTGTTTTGGAGCGCAAATACCTGGGACCCGCAAATCAAAAAAATTGGGCGATTCCTCAGGCCAAACACCAGTGGGTATTGCTGCTGGATGCCGACGAGATGGCTACTCCCGCACTTTGTGCAGAAATAAAAACACTGCTAGTCGCTGATCAAGCACCTGCTGCGGATGCTTATTGGATTGGTAGGGATAATTATTTCCTGAATCAGCAAATACGATTTAGTGGCTGGCAAGGCGATCGGGTTATTCGGTTTTTTCACCGCGATCAGGCACGTTACAATGAATTACAGGTACACGAAGAGATTGTTACAGATGGAATTACCGTCGATAGCCTGAGTGGACGACTTGATCATTATACTTTTCGTAGCCTGGATCACTATTTGGATAAAACGCGCCGTTATGCTCATTGGTCGGCACAGGACCACTCTAAAAGAACTACCCGGGTTGGGTATTTCCATCTTTTTGGGAAGCCATTTTTTCGATTTTTTAAACATTTCGTCCTTCAGCAGGGCTTCCGGGATGGTAAAGTTGGCCTGATGGTGAGCGCAATTATGGCTTGGGGGGTCTTTTTACGCTATGCTTTTTTGTTGGAGCAGCAAAAAAACAAGTGATACTTAGTGCTGTTTTCTGCTATTTTTAAATGAGTTTTCTCTACAAGCGATCATCTACTTCTTCTAGCTCTGCCTCATTGTAGTCTCCAAACCATTGATCAAGGCGACCTCGTGCCTTTTGTCGTACATCTTGGTTAACATAAGCTGCAATCGTAACGAGTCCGAAACCCAATACCCCAAGGTCATCAGTATAGCCTAGGATCGGCGTAAGGTCAGGAATAAGGTCAATAGGCGCTAAGAAATAACCAAGCACCCCTAGTATGATACTACGTGCATAGAGAGGTGTCTCTTTTCTGCGATAAGCATAAAACAACAGGAGCGCTGAATAAACAATCTTAACCCCTATATTATGTGCATGGTTGCGCAATTTTGCCCAAAAACGCTTATCAGAGAAATGGTTGCGGTATTTTTCTATTGTTTCTTTCATTAGAAAGTATCTAAGTTTTCTGCTGTCAATATAACACCATTCCTCAGAGAATAGATTATTTTTTGATTCATACTGGAATAAAAAAACTTGTTCTAAGACGCAAAAAAGCCATCAAAGTACTTGGACTTTGATGGCTTGCTAATATTAATTATCCTCTTTGTGAGGAAGTAGTGTTTTGGAAATACAACAGTGAATAAATCTTAAAAATCGTCAGAAAACCCTCCCATCCGGAAGGTGATGGTACCTAGTGGACTGCTAAAGTCATCGTTGTCTAACTCTTGTAGGCGAGTAGCGCCATTTACCCAGCGATATCCCCCTGTGAAGGTCATCTTGAGCCATTCCGTAAGATTAACTTCAAAGCCCAATTCAGGAGTAAGAACGAAAACCCGGTCAGTGAAAATATTGTCTTTGTCTTGCCGTAGTCGGGCTTTACCCCAGCCTATCTTAGCACTCCCGTAGAAGTGGATAAGCTTGTCGGATTTTGGTACAATTCCCATCCACAGACCGCCATGACCAAATTTGAGGTCGTATTCGCCAGCGTCGTCACCTTGGGTAATCGTATGAACAGGGTAGCTCGTACCCATGCCGTAGCCGCCGATGAAAACAGGCGACATAATCAGAGCGCCGCCGCCGCCTACGTCGGCACCAACTTCGCCATTAATGGAACCTGTTTCGATAATAACCGCACCAAAGGCACCCGTTACATCCAGGTTGTTGAAAAGGGTTTCCTGTGCGCCTAGCTGACCAATGAGGAGCAGGCCAAATACAAGTGGTAAAATTTTTCGCATTGCTGTTTTGTTGTCGGTGATCTCCGGGGCCGCTCCCGAAGGAAATGTTGCTTTCCTTTGAAAGATGCGAAAAGGAATGGTTCCCCCCTATTCGGATACTGGTTTTTTCAAAATGAAACGCGTTAATAAATATTGGGCTTTCGGCAGGATGCCAAAAGCCCAGATTACTCATTATTTTCAAGATCAATCAATAGATTCCGATGGTAGAAACCTTAAAGCTGTCGCTGCGTATCATTATTCTACGAGCTAGGCTGCTTCCGCAAAAGCACCATAAACGGCAATGAGCTGTTCAATGGTTATTGGCTGGCTGACATGGAGAACACGGCGAGCTTTGGTATAGCCATTGGGCTTCAATTCGAAAATGGTAACCAATGCCATCGCTGGGTCAGAAGAGGGTTGTAAACGGATGCGGAGTCTTTCATTATAAGCCTCCACCATGCCGCGAGAGAGTTTACGCGTTTTCATAGGTGTGGGTATTAGACTACCGTTCTCTCTGAGGGGTAACTCAAAGAAAATCAGTTAATAAGGTTCGGGAAGAGATACAAGATTGTAGCTGTTAAAATTCCCGATTAGTGTTTTTTTTTAGAAAAATGTAACGATTATTGCCGTCGTTCTATTAATCTCAGAAAGAGAGAGAATTCTAAAACACCTTATAACCATCAGTTGGTGGTTATTTAAAAATGAATTTAGATGCAATTGAGTAAAATTTTATTTGTGAGTTTTATCTGCCTTTTACTTAGTATGTCAGGCAACGCTCAGGAACGGGTAAAAAACCGTGCGGAAAACAAAGCTAACCAACGCGTAGATCAGAAAGTAGACCAAGCGGTAGATAAGGCTGCTGATGCGATTGAAGGGCTATTCCGTAGGAAGAAGAAAGATGAACCCGAAATACCTACGGAAGAGGGCGAAGTACTAGAGGACAGTACTCCCGATGCTAATACCAGTGAAGGGGGCTTTTCTGGTATCAATTTTGGTGGTGAATTCGAGTCTTACCAGAATCCTATAAAAATGAATATGTCGATGGATATGGTCAGTACCAATAAGCGAGGCCAGGTACAAAACCTCACTATGCACTATACCTTCGATACTTGGGCTACCGGCATGGAAATGATCTCCGAAGATGGTACCACCCGTATTTTGATGGATAACAAGGAGGGAAAAATGACCATGATTACCGAAGACGATGGCAAGACCCAGGGCATCCTCATGCGTCAACCTAGGGTAGACTACGGTGATTTTGTACCCGATGAAAGTGAATTTACCATCACGGACCTCGGCAATACCAAGGTCATCAATGGCTACAATTGCAAGGAGTATCTCATCGAGCACGAAGAAGGCACCACCAATGCCTGGTTAACCACCGATCTGGAAGTTGATCGCGATGCTATCATGCGTGCCATGTCTGCGCAGATGCGCCAGAAAAGGAACAGTAATTTTTCTACCAGTGTTTTCGCTGTCGAAGGCTTCCCTATCGAGAGTACCACCGTTTCAGAAAATGGGAAAGAAACCGTCAAAATGACGTACTACAACCTGAAATTTGGTGATGATGTAAACATGGATGTTTTCGACACCAGCGGTATAGAGATTTTGAATATGGGCTTTTAGTACAAGGCCTTATTTTATTTTAAGCAGTCCCCCGAGAGAGATTACCTTTCTCGGGGGCTTTTTTATCCTCCTTTTTGGGCAGGCCCACCACCCGTTCCGGGGGCGGCCGGGCTATTCATTAATGTGTGTCTAGTTAAACACACACAAAACAGTCCAACCATCTAACCAACAACCAATCCAAAACCGCCCACCTTGCCGTCCGATATCAAACAGGTGGTAGATTTGTTTATTTATAAAATATTGATTTTAAGCGTTTTAATATTTTGGCATGCCCTTGGCACTATGATGAACAAACAGTAGCCATTGTCATGGATAGAGAAATCGACGAAAAGAGAATTCAAAAAAATCGCCGTAAAGGCTGGGGGCGTATTGCCTTGGTAGTACTGGTGCTCTTGGCTGGATTGTGGGGGTTTCGAACCTTGTTGAAACCCAGCGCCAAAGCTTCCGATTTTCGTTTGGCGAATATCGAACGTGGCGCTTTGGAGAGCACCATCACAGCATCGGGGCGGGTAATCCCCTCCTTTGAGCAGCAGATCAACGCCCCGATAGCTACGGATATCACTAAAATTCACCTCCGCACGGGGACCCAAGTCGAACCCGGTGACCTTATCCTAGAACTTAACCGGTCTTTTATCGAGCTAGATGTGGCCGCTCGCCGCAGCCGCTTGGATTTGCGCCGCAACTCTATCGACTTATTGCAATTAGAGCTGGATCGTGATTTGCAGGAATTGGAATACAATGACCAAATCAAAGGCCTGGAAGTGGCTGCTGCTACATCCCAATTGGCTGATGCCCGTCGCTTGGAAAAAATTGGCGGTGCTACCGCCGAAGAAGTGGAGGCTACAGCCACCCAACTAGAGATTTTACAGTTGGAAAAAGCAAAGCTCGAAAACGAACTCAATTTCCGTCGGAAAAGCCTGGCGGGCCGTCGCCGAGAGGTAGTTCTCGAAGCCAATATTGAAGAACAGGAACTGCAAGAGATGGTCAATAAGATGGCGCTTACGGAAGTGCGTGCTCCTGGCCCTGGCGTGATCACCTGGGTCAATGAAAACATTGGTGAACAGGTGCCTGAGGGGAACCCCCTGGTACGTGTGGCTGATCTACGCAGTTTCCAGATAGAAGGCAGTTGTTCAGATCGTTATGCCGACCGGATTGCAGTTGGCCAGCCGGTGAGGGTACGCCTCAACGGGGAGCAGATCAACGGCCAGATCATTAACATCCTTCCCGCCGTTGCCAATAATACCGTAGAGTTTGTCGTCAGCCTTGAGGTTCCTGATCATCCTCAATTACGGCCGAATATGCGACTCGAAATCTACATCGTCACCGATGGTAAAGCCGATGTGCTGAAGGTTCGCCAAGGCCCTGTCTTTAAAGGTGGGCTCCGCCAGCCCATTTTTGTGATTCGTGGTGAAGAAGCCGTGAAACTAGAGGTTCGTACCGGTATCAGTAGCGGTGAGTACATCGAATTATTGACCGATGAGCTTAAAGTTGGTGATCGGGTCATTATCAGTGATACCCATGATTTTGAGCACCTCAATAGCATGAAGTTGGAATAGTTGAGAGACATCAATAATAGCCACAGAGGCACGGTGACACGGAGTTTTAGTTTAAAAAACAGTTAAAAACCTTTGCGTCTTTGCGTCTCTGCGCGAGACGGATTATTTGGGACACTACCCGATAAATCACTTGAAACCTAAGAATTGTTCTCAAAAGAAATCAACGATGAAATTTTTGTTCCCAATAATACTGTTTGTTTTTTTGCTCCCTTCGACGGTTGCTCATGCACAGGCCGTAGATTCTCTATCGCTGGATGAATTCCTAAGTCTGGCACAGGCCCAATCATTGCGGAAGCAGGCCGCCGAACGTGACCAGCAATTAGCCAACTTGGATTACCAGATTTTCCGGGCCGACCTCAAGCCTCAGCTCACCCTCAACGCCAATATTCCTAATTATCTAAAAACCTTCAGCGAGATCACCCAGCCTGATGGTACGATCCGGTTTGAAGCCGTACAAAACAATAATTCCGCGTTGGGGCTCGACCTGCGCCAGCGGATAGCCGCTACGGGGGGGCAGCTGTTTTTGCAAACCAACCTCCAAAGATTTGACGATTTTGAATCAGACTTCAGCATATATAATGGTCTTCCTTTTCGGGTAGGAATTGTGCAACCCGTATTTGCTTACAACCCATTCAAGTGGGAACGGCAACTAGCGCCGCTACGCGTTGCTGAAGCCGAAGCCAATTACCAACTTGACCTGGAGATCATTCGCGAAGAAGTCACCCGACTGTTTTTTGATTTGCTAATGGCAGGGCAGGAGAGTCGTATTGCGGATACCAACTTTGTAGCCAACGAACGGCTTTACGCCATTGCAGAAGAACGCTACGAATTAGGTAAAATTAGCCGCCGCGACCTCCTGCAACTTGAACTGGAAAAGGTATCTGCCCAGCGTGCCCAAATCAATGCGGGCCAAGCAGTAAACCAAACCTCTGCGGCAGTGGCGGTCTACTTGGGCCAACTACCCAGCGATCATCATTATCGAGCCCGTAACCCGGAAGCGGGAGTTGCCTTGGAAATTACAGATGAGCAGGCCTTGGCCTGGGCTCGTGCCAAACGCCCCGAATGGTTGGCTTTCCAACGCCGCTTATTGGAAGCTCGCCAAGCCAGCGATCAAGCACGGCGAGAGGGCGGCCCTGAACTATCACTGGTAGGCGCAATAGGTCGAGTAAGAAGTGGCACCGAGCTATCGACTATTTATCAGGATGCTTTGCCCGAAGCTTTTCTGGAATTGCAAATCAGCGTTCCTATTCTGGATGGTGGCCGCCGCCGTCATCAGCGGGAGCGAGCCGAAGTGCTGAAATCATTTGCGGAAGTATCTATTGAACGCGAGCAACTGACACTAGAAAACAATGTTCGCACCAGCGTCCAGCAATTCCTAAGCCTACAAGAAGAACTGAAGTTGGCTACTCGCTTGCGCGAATTAGCTGCAGAACGCTTTCGTATTACTACCGAAAGTTACATTCTGGGAGCTATCCCTCTCTCAGATCTGACCCTGGCTCAACGCGAGAAAGACCAGGCTGCTCGTACTTACTCTGATACTCAACGCGCCTACTGGTTGGCTTACGCCAGCCTACGGCAGTTGACTTTGGAAAATATATAAAAGGTATTAGGTACTTCGTACAGGGTGTTAGGATTTAATAACCCTAGGCTCAAGGATATACGAAGTACTGCTTACCTGAAGAATCACGATAAACCAACTGTTCCTTTAAAATCAAAACCTTCCTAATATGCTGAATTTGGAAAACATCAGTAAAGTCTACCGCACTGATACCATCGAAACGCTGGCGTTGAATACCATCAATATGAAGATCGAGAAAGGAGAATTCCTTTCCATCATGGGGCCTTCTGGTTGTGGGAAAAGTACCCTGCTCAACATCATGGGCCTTATCGACGAGCCAAGTGAAGGGCGGGTTGTTGTTGCTAATCAAACTGTAGCCGACTACAATAGTAAAGCGACTGCGCGGTTTCGTAACGAACACCTGGGCTTTATCTTTCAAAGCTTCCACTTGATTAATGACCTCTCCGTTTTAGACAATGTAGAATTGCCCCTCCTTTATCGGAAGGTGAGCAGTAAAGAACGTCGTCGTCTGGCAGAAGAAGCGCTAGAGCAAGTAGGCCTTCACAATAGAATGCGCCACTTTCCAAGTCAGCTTTCGGGAGGACAGAAGCAGCGGGTAGCTATTGCGCGCGCCATCGTTGGCCGACCAGAAATCATTCTCGCCGATGAGCCCACCGGTAACCTGGATAGTGTGATGGGTAACGAAATTATGGACATCCTCTTGCGCCTCAATGAGCAGGAAGGAACCACTATTGTGATGGTTACCCATGATGAACGCATGGCTCAACGTACACACCGGTTGGTGCGCCTTTTTGATGGCAGCCAAGTGCAATGAGGCAAAGCCTCACGTACATTGTACCAGGTACTTAGTACTAGGTATTTAATGACGTAAAATCGGATGTTTGCTATTTTATAAAACTGTACCAAGTACCAAGTACTCTGTACCCAGTACCTTAAATAAAATGCTTAGAAATTACTTCAAATTAGCGCTCAAAGTATTGGGGCGCAATAAGTTTTTCACGGGTATCAGCCTTTTTGGCATCAGCTTCACACTGTTGATTCTTATGGTGATTACGGCTTTTTACGATGCTGAATTTGGTAAAAACCCGCCCTTGTCGGAAAAAGGAGAAATGGTAATCGTCAATCGACTACAGAAGGAGTTGGTTCGTCCCGATACTACTTGGACGATAGATTCTACACTGATGGATGGTTTGATGGCCTATGACTCGACCTACGAGATCGGAGAAGCAGTGAACAGTACCTCTGTTTCCAATCCTAGTTTTAAGTTTCTGGATGACCATCTTCGCGGCCTGGATGGCGTTCGTAAATATACGTTCTTTAGTCCGGGGCACGATTTTAATGTCTTTTTAGAGAACCGAAAACTATCGGTGGCTGCTATTTATACCGATGCTCCTTACTGGGAAATTTTCGACTTTAACTTTACAGCTGGTGAACCTTTTGGGGCAACTCATCTGCGTGATGCTAGTCAGGTTGCGGTGATGACAAGAAAGCTGGCCGGAGAATATTTTGGCGATGAAGAAAAAGCGATCAACCAAGAAATCGAAATTGGAAATCGCAGTTATCGCGTTATTGGCTTGGTCGATAAAGCATCTACCACGAGCCCAATGGTGGCCGCTGATATCTTTCTCCCAGTATCTACCATGGAGGATCAAGATCTTGAAGGTCGGGGTTTTCTAGGGAACTGCAATGCTGTTTATTTAGCCGAAAACGCTAGGCAAATGCCGCTAATTAAATCGGAGCTCTCCAGTAGAGTGACCGCAGTAGCGATGCCTAACCCAGAGGAATATAATCGCATGAAAATCATTCCTGTCAATTTTGGGGAGTGGTATGCTAGTGAACTCATCGATCAAGATGATCCGGCAAAAGGGTTACAGCAAATTCGCTTGGTTTTCGGCTTGTTACTGTTGTTTTTCGTGCTCTTGCCTACCCTTAATTTGATCAATATGAATCTGAGTAGGATCATGGAACGGGAAGGTGAAATTGGGGTGCGAAAGGCATTCGGAGCACACTCAGGAACCATTCTTTACCAGTTTGTTTTCGAAAATATCATCATCACTTTTATCGGTGGCATCATCGGAATGGTACTGGCAGTACTGGTCTTGTATCTCA
>NZ_JBOEFX010000109.1:0-4558 GCF_050633125.1 Lewinella sp. | reverse complement strand
AGGTTTCAACCTGAGGGTATTTGCCTACAGTATCCTCATTTGCCTCTGTTTTGGGATTATCTCGGGCCTGCTACCTGCTTGGAAGGTATCGCGTTTACAAATTGCGGACGTTTTAAAAAGTAACCAATTATGATCAAGCATATTCTTACCCTGGTTTGGAATAAAAAGCGCAATAACGTGCTGATGCTCCTGGAGATATTCGTAGCGTTTTTGATTCTCTTCGCAGTTTTTACGTTTACGATATATTACCTGCGCATTTATCAATCACCACTTGGTTTTGAAACCGAAGATACCCTATTGGTTAACTTGCAGGTGGATCAGGAAATGGATTCGCTGGCTTTGCTGGAGATGCGCCAACAACTCCGCCGTGAAATTGAAAGTTACCCAGAAGTGGAATCTATGTCATTTCTCTCTGGCATCACACCTTTTTCTGGCTCGATGTGGTCGTGGGGTAATGATGACAATGGCTTTTACATGCAAACAGCTATCTTTCCTACCGATGAATACTACCAGGAAACTGCTCGGATCGAAATGCTGGAAGGACGCTGGTTTGAGGAAGGAGATTATTCTGGAACTTATCCTCCAGTCATAATCAATCAAAAGTTGAAGGAGACTTACTATCCGGATAAATCTGTTGTAGATTCTCTATTTACGCTTGATGGCGAAAACAAGATTGTAGGTGTCGCGAAACATTTTAAATACCAAGACGAGTTTTCAGAAGAAATTCCTTTGACTTTCTTGCTTAGGCCACTTCATCACGAAGATTTGAATAGCATTCAAATCAAGTTGTTTCCGAATACACCAGCTGAATTTGAAGCCAAGCTCAACGAAGGCCTGGCACGTATCACCAAGCGGCGTGATTTTGTGATTCTTTCGTTGGATGCTCGCCGCGAGCGTACTAGTCGCCTCACTTGGATTCCGCTCATCGCGGGCTTGTCGATTTGTGGTTTTCTGATCTTAAACATTGCCCTAGGCCTCTTTGGGGTGCTCTATTACAGCATCAATAAACGTCGGGCAGAGATAGGCTTGCGGCGTGCGCTGGGGGCAACAAAAGGAGAGATAACCAGCCAGTTTACGCTCGAAGTATTTATCGTGGCTTTTGCAGGGATGCTCTTGGCTGCGATCCTGGCCGTTCAATTCCCGTTGTTGAATATTGTCGAAATACCGCCAAATAATTTCTACTGGTCGATTTTGGCCACCATGATGCTAATAAGTTTGGTCGTATTGGGCTGCGCGGTTACGCCCAGCCGGCAGGCCGCAGGTATTCATCCAGCACAGGCGCTGCATGAGGAATAATTGATCGAAGTCGGAGGTGGGAAGTGGGAAATCGGAAATATTTGATTTCGCCAGTAGGATCACTCAACAATTAAGATCAATCCCAACTTCCGACTTCCCACTTCCGCTTTCCGACTTTTTTGCACCTTTACACTAGCGAAAACATTTACCTTCACCCTCATGGAACCACTGATCCTGATAATAGACGATGATGAAGCAGTATGCGCCGCTTTGCGGGTGGTCATGCGGCGCGCGGGCTTTCGTGCTGAAAGTGTACAACTGTTTCGTACAGCTCCCCAGCGGGTAAACGAGCTGCAACCGGATGTGGTCCTATTGGATATGAACTTTACCGTTGATACCTCTGGGCGGCAAGGCTTGTCGCTGCTCAAGGAGTTGCTGGCTGCAAATCCGCGCTTGCCCGTCATCTTACTTACGGGATGGGCAACGGTGCAGTTGGCAGTAGAAGGGATGAAGCTGGGGGCGCGTGATTTTATGGCCAAGCCTTGGGATAATAAGGATTTGATTCGTTCTATCCGGGGAATTTTGGCGCAAGCAGGTTCTCGAATCGGAGCGGACAAATTACTGGATTTTGATCATATCATCGGCAAAGACCCCGTACTGTTGGAGGTGTTGGATACGGCTCGCCAAATTGCGCCCACCAACGCCAGTGTGCTCATCACGGGAGAAAGCGGAACAGGTAAAGAATTGATTGCTGAGGCCATCCATGCTGGGAGTAAACGTGCTGACGAGGCTTTTGTTAAAGTGAATCTGGGTGGTATCCCTGCTTCTCTTTTTGAAAGCGAAATGTTTGGCCACGTTAAAGGGGCGTTTACGGATGCCCGAACAGATAGAGAAGGCCGGTTTGCGTTTGCCAACGGTGGAACCATTTTTCTTGATGAAATAGGAGATTTGCCAGCGGCGAATCAGGTGAAATTGCTGCGCGTACTACAAGAGCAGACGTTTGAAGTGCTGGGAAGCAACCAGCAGCAGCGGGTAGATGTACGCGTGATTTCGGCTACCAATAAGCAGTTGGAAAACCTGGTGCGACAAGGTAGCTTTCGGGAAGACCTCCTCTATCGGATCAACCTGATTACCCTGCATCTGCCACCACTGCGGCAGCGCCCCGGAGATATCCCCTTGCTGGTAGAGCACTTCCTCCAACGGCTGGAGCAAACCTACGAACGCAGTGGCCTGGAATTGGACTCAAGCGCTCGGGAGTGGCTGAAGCGGCAGGCTTTTCCTGGGAATATTCGGCAGCTGAAAAACGTGGTGGAGCGTACTGTTTTGTTATCCAAGACAAACCTCCTGACCGCCGAAGATTTCGCAAGGCACCTCTCGTCCAACAGTGAAACTTCCGGAGAGATTTCCTTTTTAAGTGGCGATATCTCTTTGGAGGAAATGGAGTTGACGGCCATCAAGAGAGCTTTGTCTATTCATGAAAATAATATTACGGCAGCAGCCAAATCATTAGGGATTACACGCTCGGCCCTTTACCGGCGTTTGCAAAAATTCGGCATCGATCATGCGTCTTAGGTTCTATTATTGGGGGCTGGTCATTGTTTGGCATTCACTGCTATTGGTAGCGGCTTATTTTTTGTTGCACGAAACCTATTACTGGTTTATGCTGGCGCAGTTGGGGCTACTTTTATCCCTTGTGTTTGCTTACCGTGTGTATCGGCATTTTCGCCGCCCTTTGGATTTGATCAGCGGTGGGAAAAGTGCCTTGCAAGACCGCGATTTTAGTGTTAAATATCGGCTCACCGGCGCCCGTGAAGTAGACGCACTGGTAGCGACCTATAACAACATGATCGATACTCTGCGGGAGGAGCGAACCTTGTTACAGGAGCAGCATTATTTTTTGCGCAAGCTGATTGAAGCCTCCCCCAGCGGCATCCTGATCATGGACTATGATGGGAACATTACGGAAACCAATCCTGCAGCCCGCCAAATCATTGGTTTTGACCCTAGTAGTAGTGATGAGGAACACCCCTTGTTGAGTGCTGCTTTTGACCTGGCCTTGGGCGATTCTTTACCCATTATTATCGAGGGTGCCAACCATTACCGACTGGAAGTAAGTGCTTTTATTGATCGTGGCTTTCAACGGAAGTTTGTGCAGATTCAGACCCTTACCGGGGAAATACTGGCAGCCGAGAAACGAGCATATGGCAAAGTCATACGGATGATGGCCCATGAGGTGAATAATAGCATTGGTGCAATTAATGCCCTGTTGGATACTCTTACTGTTTCGGAAGAGGAAATCGACGAGCAGTGGGTGATAGATGTTCGCGAAAGCTTGCCCATCGCTAGCAAGCGGAATCACCAGTTGAATGTTTTTATGCGCAACTTCGCCGATGTCGTCCGCTTGCCAGATCCTCAGCGGGAGCGGATCGATCTCAGTCAGGTGTTACCACAAATTGCGACACTTTTTCAGGCTCAGGCCCAACAGCAAAATACCAGTTTCCGATTGGGGTACCTTGCTGGCAGGGTGCCGGAGTTGCCCTTGTTAAAGTCGGAAGTTGGAAGTCGGAAGTCGGAAATGATTCCACCTTCACAGTTTATCTCTGCTGATTCCAATCAATTGGAACAAGTTTTAGTAAATGTGGTGAAAAATGCGCTGGAAAGCGTGAGCCAGGATGGAGAAGTTCAACTGATCTTAACCGAACGGCCCCGTCAAATCATTATCGCTGACAATGGGCCAGGGTTGAATCAAGAAGCTGCCGCGGGCATCTTTACCCCATTTTTTACCTCCAAACCCAACGGGCAGGGTATTGGGTTGACCCTCGTCCGCGAAATTTTGACCAATCACGATTATCAATTTTCGTTGGCCACCGACGAGGATGGTTGGACGCGGTTTATTATTGCCCTGTAGAGACGTTGCGCTGCAACGTCTACTCGCACCAAAATCAGAAGTCAGCGTATTTTCGCACCAAGCACCCAATCGTACCAGTGCGATTATACGAACGAGGGGCTAATCGTACCAATGCGATCATACGGTTGGGACACATTTATGTGTCTTGACCTCAGTAGAGGTCATCTATTGGTAGAACGATGTTTATTAGGAGTTAAAACGACCTCGGATGAGGTCGAATATCAATTCATATTGGATCACTGGGTAGAAAAAATCCAAAAAGAAGGCGATGTTTCCTATTGTGTGACCTCATCCGAGGTCGTTTCCTCGTTTATCTATTCTTTTCTACCAATATTCCACCTCTCCGAGGTGTGTTTTCTTGACCTTACGCTGGTTTTGGTCGAGATGTGTCTCAATCGTAGAGTGTGGTCATAC
>NZ_JBOEFX010000108.1:0-5678 GCF_050633125.1 Lewinella sp. | reverse complement strand
CGGGTTGATTAGGAATTTCCATCTGTAACATCCTGCGTGTGTTTTGAAGTTGTGATATTGAATTCGGTACCGAGTTTGCGATAAGCTTCAAAGACCTTCTGCAACATGGCCATTCGACTCATCTGCGAAGTGTAGGCTTCTAAGAACAGCCCTTCGATGATTTTCAGCTCTTTCCTGATCTTCATTGTCGGAAACTTGGGCGCTGTCGAAAGCATCATGGTCGGATGCGTAATCGGCCCGTTCGTGGTGATGGTCGCTTGCAAGCCGCGAAAGTTCATCTCGATTTTTACTTCGCTCCGCTTAGGCTTCCTCGCCAGGGGCACACTCACCGCCTTGATCAGTAGCGGGCTACCGAAAATGCTCGTTCTGATTTTGTCAAAATTTTCCATGGTTGTGTTTTATCAGCGATGCTCACCTTACTTTTTATGGCCACGGAGACACGAAGACACTGAGTTTTTTTTGGGAATCCTTCTTTTAAAAAACTCCGTGTCTCGGTGCCTCTGTGGCGGATAGTTTTGGAAAGTGAGAACTGCTATTAATTGTGATCGTTGAAATAATCGGCCAAGGCATCCAGCGTACCAAGCACCCGGCTTTCCCACCAGACTTGGTACTGGTAAGCCCAGCGGCCCAGTTGGGCAAATGCCCGATACAGTAGTCTTCTGTGCATAGTAATACATGGGATGACGTTGTGTAGAGGCTTACTCCTCCTCCATTCGTTTCATTGAGCAGGCGACGCAGGGGCATTTCGTTCTGGCGAATTTTTCGCGCCCTGTCAAGATATAGTGCGCACGTTGGTAGGCATCAAAGCCAATTTGCTCGTAGTAACCTTGTACCAGTTGCTCATTTAGTGGCTCCGGCGCTTCTCGGACCATCTTTTTAATGATGGGAAGTGCGATCTCTTCCAGGCTTTCTTCCGAGCTTTTTCCGGTAAGCCCTCCAATCAGCGCAGGAATCGAACTGAGCAATATTTTAGGGATAAAACCCAGTGAACCTTCCTCGTTCTTGGAAGATTGGTGACGACGAACAAAGGCCGCCAGCTCGTCCTGGTATTCTTCGTAACCTTCCACTTTCGTGAGATCAAAGGACTTGGGGTCATCGAGCCACAGTTTCTTGAGATTATCTACTTCTTCGCGAGTTTTCATGCAGTTGATTATTTTAGGAGTGGTTTTCACTTGGGCTTTTGTTTGGCCACGGAGGCACGAAGACACGGAGGTTTGTTTTTTAAAAACTCAGTGCCTCAGTGCCTCTGCGGCTAATAATTTCACCAGGTGAGCACCACTGATTAGCATTTGATTAATTGGAGAGATCTTTCCAATACGGCAGGCCATCCTGGTCCCAATCACGGAATTCGGCGATCTTCTTGGTGCCGCTTTCGTAGATGGCCGCCCAGTTGATGCGCCCGCCCCAGTTGGCTCCTTTTTCCGTGCTTCGGGTACCGGCGACGAGTCCTTTGAATTTTTCTAAGACAGCGGCCAGCTTTTGCGGCGAGCGATCTTCAAAGTCTTTGGTCTTCATGCAGTACGGCGGTTTGCCCTGTACGTGATCGACGAAGTAAATCTTGCAGGCGAAGCGCCCAGGGGCGGCCTTCTTTTTGCGTTTTCGGTTACTGCTTGTGCTAGTTGCCATGTTGTTGATTTATGCGGCTTGTAATTGAGCAATACGCTCTTGGAATTCACGGATAATACCGGTTCCATATTTCTTACGCAGCGCCTGCGTGAGGACGTGGTAAGCTTGATCGGGGCCGTATTCGGCACCTGGTAAAAGGCTCTTTTCGTACTGATTGACAGCTTTGGTCAATATTTCATCGCGCTTGTCTTTGGCCTGGTCTTTTTGGCTTTTGTTGTACCACTCTCGGGTTTTGTGGAACCCGTGTTCGTTACGCATGTCGAAGTAGCTGTTCGGTAGTGGTATCCAGCGGGTCGGACGGACGCTATCCAAATCACCCAGCTTCTGTTTCTTTAGAACAGGATCGTTATCGAGCCAACGGCGAACCATTCTGATTCTGCGCCGGAGGATCGTCTTTGCCTTATCGTAACCACCGGGCTTTACCCACCAAGCCAGATATTCGGTAATAGCAACCTGCGCTTCCCATTTCACACTATTGCTCAGCCATTTGTCGCTGTAAAGCACTTCGTGGGCATAAGCCCAAACCGAGCGGCCAATGCGCTCTACCTCGTTCCGATCTGGTAAATCCAGGTGCCCTACCGCATCATCTAGCTCAAAGGGCAGCGTTTCTGCGGGCTCTGAGCGGGGGGGCGCGGCGGAACTCGGGGGGAAAGGTTCCTGACCACGGGCGACGGTGGGGTTCTCGATCGTTTCGTACCCTGTCCCCAGGTTATCTTGTGCGGTTGGCGATGCCGCTTCTTGGTTATCTTGTGCGGCTTCCGTTGCGGCCTTTTCAACAGGCTTTTCGGCCTCTTTCCACGGTTTTAGCGACTTCTCCACATCTCTGATAACCGTAAATGATTGATTATCAACGCCTGTTGGAGAGGCTGCGCCGCTCTTATTTATTAATTTATTGGTATCCTGTAACAGGTTACCTGTCTCTATATGGCGCAAAGTTTTCACATCAACACAAAAAAAGAGGCTGTTGTGGTTGTCGTTCACCTGCTTGGTTTGCAGGTGCATCATCATAGGGTTGATATCCAGTTCATAGCTGCTGTTGGTGCCATGCCAGGCCGCGTAAGCGATCAGTCCGGCCTGCTCCAGGCGTTGGCGCAGATTGATGATCGTACGCTTGCCTACCCCCATTTCCTGCGCTAGAGCGCCATTACTAGTACGCAGGGTCGGCAGTGGCTGTCTGGGGAGCAACACGCACCTACCTGCTCCCTGCGCACTGTTCAAGCGATAGTAGTACAGGTTGAGCAAATACTCAGCCAACTTGATGTGACTACTTCTTAGACGATCGCGAAGAGGTTTCCCCTGATTGTACTGATTGACCAAAGGGCGCAAGCAGTTACGCTTGCTCTTGGCCAAGTGAAGTTCGAAAATGTATTGTTGCGTTTGTGTCTTACACATGGGATAGTATTTTCGGGAGTAGGCAGGACAGTAGCCGCAAGCGGCCACCGCCTGCCTTCCTCGACCGTTTCGTCTTATTGGTGCTGTAGCTGAGGTGTCTCCACCATCTCCACCGTTAATTCGTAATAGTATTTGTCGGCTTTCACACCGTGCTGGCCAGCCGCATTAGCACCAGCATTCTTATAGCGTTGCTTGAGCTCCTTAAACTTGTCGACCTGGGTGATGCGGTACCACTGATGGCCACCACCGTGCTGCTTAGGCATGTGCCACGGAAAGTAGTCGCCCACCTGGAGCTGTACATTGGTGATCATGGCTGTTTTATGGCTGCAAAAGACCGGGGGAATACCGTTCATAGGCTCCCATTGTTCGATGATCTTACTCATGTTTTGTAGTATTAAGTACGAGGTATTGGGTATTTGGTATTAGTTGAGATTTTTGGCTTCTTGTACCAAGTACCAAGTACCAGAACTTCAGCTCCTGCTAAAATTCGTAGGCACCACAACCTCCCCTTCACTCATTTCCGGGGCCAGCTTTTCGAGATCGGGCCACCAGTAGTAGGTTTCATTGCCGTTGCGGGTGAAGCGCTGAATGTGGCCCTCCTGGATCAAGAAAGACAGCTTGAGGCGCAGCTTGCCATTGATGGGAATCCCCAATACAATGGCCGCTTCTTCGGGACTAAGCCAATTAACGATGCCCTTCTTAGCGGCCAGTGTTTCGATCGCCAGCTTGTAGAGGTAAGCAGTCCGTATGTCTTTGTCGAGGATAGCAAAATCTGCACTCATAATCGTTTGCTTTGATGTGAGTTTTGACGGTAAAGAGTTTATTATCAACAAACTGAACCTATCAAACCTCACGGTACTGGGTAAAAAGTAAGTGGTACTTGGTACAGCATCCATTTTAGGGTTTCAAAACACTAAGGAGGAACGCCATACCTACCTAGTACTAAGTACCTCGTACCCAGTACGAATTCTGGGATTCGCCCAGCAGGTTATTTTTAGCAGTTCTCTTTTGATTTTTTCTAGCTATAGGCACGCAAAGGTTTCATAAGGGAATCCCCTAAAAAAACCTCCGTGTCTCCGCGCCTCCGCGGCTAATTATTCTCTAAAGTGAGCACTGCTTCGTTATTCTTGAGGGGGCTAAGTGTGGACTGGCCCTTAGTACCAGTCCACCAAAAGATAACCCCATAAAACATGTCTTTTTAGGCGGCCATAACAGTGCGGTCGAGGTACTCCCCTTCTTCCTTGAGGATAGCATCCGCATCGTTGAGATCGATATTGGTTTTGAGTCCTTTCTTACGTAAAGGCATCACCAGTTCATCCCACCAGTGGAGGCCTAGCGCATCGCCGACGAGCTTAGCCTGGCGGGCCGTCCAATCGTCAGAATTATTCAAAAGACGGCCCGTTTTGCGGGTCGTTTCTCCGAGCGCTTTCGCTAAATCGGCTAAATCAATGCCTTGATGATTCATCTGGTCTTCGAACCATCCGCGAAAATCGAAGTAAATTTTTCCTTGCTGAGTATTCATTTTCGTTGAATTTTTAGCACCTTTATCTAAAGTTTATCCCTAAAACCGATCACAATGAATACACTACCTGCTCACCGCAGGCCGCACGTTCTGTGTGGCTGGAAACGACCTTCGGAAAAGGCACGGCGATTATATTCCGGGTAGAATGGTTATTCTAATCGGTGAATATGTTTTTGTAACCGCAAAGGCTTATATTCGCCTTATATGTTTGTTTAAGACAAATATAAACTCCTTTTGGATTAAAAATCAACTTTTAAGAGAATTTTATCTCCAAAAAAGATAAATTTATTTTTCTATAATGTACTTACCCGAGAATATCAGGCTGTTAAGAAAAGCTAGTGGGTTTTCGCAAAAAGAGCTTTCTGATAAATTACAGTTATCAAGTAATCAAGTCAGCAAGTATGAGAAAGGAGATGCTCAACCTCGAATTGAAACGCTGATCTTATTATCTCAGCTGTTTGATGTTGATGTCTCAGACCTTATTCTTCTTGATCTTTCTACGGAGAAGGCAAAAGCACGTCCAGCAACAATCACTCCTAAGTCCGAAGAAGAGCAAGATAAAATGCTCAACGCCCTTAATGACCTCCTCATGAAGCGGGTGATGCAGATCGAGGAAGAGTTGAAGAAGGTGGATCCGGAACGGGCGCGGGAGTTGGGGATTGAGTAAGCATCCTGTTTCTATTCTTCGGTTCCAATAATCATAAAATCGCTCTTTTCTCACCTTCAGTAAAGCACCAATACACCGCATGCCTACCTACACCCCCTCCACTGGCTACCAACGCGCACAGGAACTCATTGCTGAATGTATTCGGACCAAAAGTACAGTACTTGATTTGGGTAACCTCTCCCTGCGAGAGGTGCCACCGGAATTGAGGGACTGTACCTGGTTGAAGAAGTTGAATTTGGGAGATTATTTTTATTATGATAAAGAGGATAAGGAGTGGGTGAGAGGACAAGGGAAAAACGATTATGAGGATGGTGGTCGAAATCAGTTAGTTCGAGTACCACAAGCAGTAGGACTGTTACAGCAATTGGAGACATTCAGTGCTGGACACAATAAAATCGAGATTATTGACTCCTTGGATCAGTTGGTTGACTTGGAGCGATTGTACCTTCGCTCGAATCAAATCAGCGAGAT
>NZ_JBOEFX010000107.1:0-50591 GCF_050633125.1 Lewinella sp. | reverse complement strand
TTGGTTGCCTTGGAGCATTTGGACCTAAGCTCGAATCAAATCAGGGAGATAGTCGGTTTGGAGCATTTGGTTGCCTTGGAGCATTTGGACCTGAGTCGGAATCAAATCAGGGAGATAGTCGGTTTGGATCAGTTGGTTGCCTTGGAGCATTTGGACCTAAGCTCGAATCAAATCAGCGAGATCAGTGGTTTGGATAGTCTGAAAGGGCTAAAGATTTTGAAATTGGGTTCAGAATTATGGTCTTCCCAAAAGAATCAAATCATCGAGATAGTCGGTTTGGATCAGTTGGTTGCCTTGGAGCATTTAGACCTGAGCGAGAATCAAATCAGCGAGATCAGTGGCTTGGATCAGTTGGTAGGCTTGAGACAGTTGAATCTCTGCTCTAACAAAATAAAGACCCCAAGTATTTCAGTGCTAGACCGAGCAAGCCTACAAGTGCTAGTCTTTAATAACTACGTCTCTGATCTACCTCCGGAATTATTGTCGAAGAGAGCCAATTATCTAGCAGAACACAATAATTGCCTTCCGGCCGTTCGAGCCTGGTACGCTGCCTTGGAGGCTGAACCTCCCGCCAAAAATCGCCTGTTTAAGGTGGTTGTCTGTGGTAATGGTACGGTAGGTAAGACCCAAATTATCAATCGTTTGCTGGGGCGGCCTTTTCAGGAAAAAACGGATAGCACGCACGGCATCCAAATTGAGCAGAGCCTGCCTTTACAGCTGGTAGAGGAGGCCAAAGATGCCGTACAACTACACCTGTGGGATTTTGGGGGGCAAGAGATTTATCACCAAACGCACCGCTTGTTCCTGGCCTATCGTGCGGTATACCTGGTCGTTTTTGATGCCGATACCTACGATGTGGCTACCCAGCAAGACCCGAAAACAGCGCATAGTGAAGCTAGCCGAAGCCTGGCTTTCTGGCTGAGTGAAATTAAAGCTCGTGATAATGGTAGTCCCGCGATCGTCGCACAAAACAAGGTCGATAACCATAGCGTTGCTCCAATTAACTTTCAATTAGATTTACCAAAGGACTTGCTACCCGATGAAAACCTGGCCATCAGTGCCAAAACGGAGCGCAACTTTGATGATTTACGAGAAGCACTCTACCGACGCCTCTATGATAGTAGAGAGTATAATATGCCACTGCCCGCCAGCTGGCACCGAGCACGTGAGGCTACCCTGGATTTGGTGGATAAGGCCAAAAAGGGAGGAGCGCCTAAGCTGTCCTTAGACAAGTACCTCCAAGAAGTATGTACTCCGGCCGGAGTAGTGGAGCAAAGCCACCAGGAAGCGCTCCTTCAGTACTTCCACGCTACGGGGGTATTATTCCACGATGCCAACTACCTCCCTGATGACATTATTTTGAACCAGCAATGGGCACTGGATGCTATCTACGCCGTCTTGGAGCGGACTCCGGCTCCGGGCTCGGCGGTAGCCCAGTTTCGTGAGCGATGTGAATTGACTAAAGGCCGCTTTAGGGTTTATGACCTTCCACTGTCTGCAAAAGAATACGCTGAGGCAGATCGTCAGTTGTTTCTGGGATTTATGGAGAGTGCCCGTATCTGCTTCAAATTACCTTCTCCAAAGCAGGATGAAGAACCGGTATATCAGTTGGTCCGTGAACTAAGTCTGGCCCCCACCCAGGAAATAACGGCTATTTGGCAATCCCAGCAAGCAGGTGCGGTACATTTCCGATATCATCATCGTTACCATTTACATGCCGGTATTATAGAAGCTTTCATTGTCAGGATGGCTACCCATTGTCAGCTTCACCAATTGTGGCGCAACGGAGCATTTGTCAACTGGCGGGAAAGCTGGGCCTGGATCAACGTCAACTACTATGATAAAGAAATCGTCATTTCCGTAACTGGCCCGCAGCGAGATTATCTCTTACACGCAATACGAAACATGTTTGATCAAATCCAGGGCGAAAACAGCACCATTGATGAGCAGGTGAGCCTGGACGCTGGGCAGTGGGTGCAGCTTACCACGCTACAAGATGCCATTGATAATCAAGCCGTCACGGTTTACACTACTGATAAGCAAGCTAAAATTGAATCCAAGTCGCTACGCTGGGCTTTACAGCGGGATAAGGAGGCGAAGTTCAATATAAAAGGAGAAGTACCCCCCACAGTGGTACAACGAGAACTAAAGGAGGAGCCTTTAGGGGCTAAACAGCGGCCGGCTAAAGAAATTGGGGGGCTTATTGCAGAGGGTCGGATTAAACAGGCGCTGGAATAGTTAGTGATTTATTTCCCCCTGGCTAAGGCCATCCAAGGAGAATTCAACCGAGTGAATCGCCAATACGATATGGGTGTACTAACTGCCCAAGACTGGCAGGCGAAGCACAACGAGATCAGTCACCGTATTCTTCGCCTGGCCCAAGATCTGGACAAGACCGGTGACCAGCAGCAACGCGAACAGATCGTATCCCAGGCCCAAACCGATATCAAAGATCAACTGGACCGCATCGAAGCCCAGGTTGCCGACAATAACCAACGGCTACAATCACTACAAGCTGATATACCGGTCATTCTAGCTCACCTGGATGATTTCACGTTCACCAAAGACAGTCTGGAAGCACTCATTGCTCATACCATGCCACTGCTCCAAAAGCTCAGTGTTTTGGAGGCTGCTCCCACAACTACTAAGCAAAAGGCCTACGAGGCGCTTAACCCTAGTATACCCGTAAGTCAAAAGGTAAAACTGGTCATTCCGCTCATCCCCGGCATCCTCCAATACGAGACGGAGCTAGCTGGTAAGCCACTGGATATTCTCCGCGCTGCCTGGGCAGATTTGAAGGCGGGGAAAGAGGAAGGGGTGAGGAGGTTGTTTTTGGAGGGGTAGGGGGACTAAGGTTTTGGTTGATTGGTTTCCTGATTTTATAATGCGATGAATAAAGATAATATGAAGGCTGAAAAGAAAGAACAAGAAGATGAAAAAGGAAGTAAGATAACCTCTATCGCGCGTTGGACTTTCTTAGGCATTTGCGTGCTTTGGCTATTAAATCTCATTGTACCTTACCTCTCCGGTACATCACCAGAAAACGCTCCTGGTTTTGGTGATATGTTTGGAGCTGTGAATTCCCTTTTTTCGGGTTTTGCCTTAGCTGGTATTATCATCACAATCCTCATGCAACGGGAAGAGCTCCAGCTTCAAAGAAAGGAGTTGGCGCTAACCAGGAAGGAATTCGCGCAGCAGAACGAAACGATGAGGTTGCAGCGGTTTGAGAATACTTTCTTTAATCTATTGCAGTTGCACCATCAAATTGTGCAGGGGATAGATTATCGTTACGAGAAAGTTCCCAGAAAAAAGGCTATGTCGTCGGTGTTAATACCAAAAGAGCCTAAAGAAGTGCTAATACTTACAGGAAGGGATGTGTTTCAATTTCTCTACCGCAATTTAGCAGCTAGATTAAGTAAAAGCCCAGCGTCTTCCTGGGAAGAATTGTACTTTAAAGAATACTTATTGGCACAAACAGATTTCGGTCATTATTTTAGAAATCTCTACCGCATTGTTAAGCTGGTAGACGAGGCTACGTTTTCTGATGTAGAAAGAGAGGACTATCTAATAAAATATAGGTATACCAGTATTTTACGTGCTCAGCTATCGGACTTTGAAACTCTATGGTTGTTCTATAATGGGGTCTCACGTAATGGAGCTCATAAATTTAAAGGATTAATTGAGAAATATTCCTTACTCAAGACTATTCCTATTAATCTATTAGCGCATAGCGAACACTTTCACTTATATGAAAGTAGCGCAATGAAACCGAAAAATTAATCCTTGGAGGTTTATTGTGTTGATGGATATAAATACTAACTAGGGAGTTTCTTATCTGCAAAGTAAATTCCCACTCGCATAGGAAATGAGAAAGCTCTATTTGCTATTCGTTGTGTATAATTTTCTTTAATTGAACAAAGATATTTTAACTCTCTTGCTTCTCCGGCAATACAAGCAAGGAAATTATCTTTCAATACACAATTGTCAGCCATATGAATTGTAAAAGGCTTATCTGACCATCTAACACAACAGTGATTATCCTCGATTTTAACAAATGAATTAAAGCCTGTATCACCTTCTCTAATCCCTGATTTTAATTTCATACCCTCTCCAGATACAAAATAGAACAAATGATTTAATTTCTCAGGATATAGGCAATCGCAATGGGCAGTAATACACAAATAGAATTTTGCAGGGCTAATTTCTCCTTCAATTACTTCAAAAAAAACGTCACCAAACCTTAGAAAGTCATTTTCATCTCTTTCACTTAATTTATTATAGTAATAGTTAAGTTTAGAAAGTTCTAAGTCAGAGTTCTGATCTTGAGCATATTCATCTATCCTTTGTTGAAGTTCATTATTTGCAATATAGTCCTGAAGCACTTCTGGTGCAAACAGTTTAAGTATAGGTTTTTGGTGATAAATTACATCGGTAACTTCGCTTTTCCACAAACCTATCAAGAATTCAAAAAACGATGCCTCTGGTTTCAATTGATTCTTGTGATAGAAAAAAGCTCGTTCATCAATACCATCAATATTCTTATTCATCAAAGCTGAAGACCTCTTGAATCGATTGTTAATTTCAAGGCTCATTAATGAAAGGAAATTCCCCGAAGCGTGTGTAAACGCATTGGTAAAATAAGTATAAAGATCAGGTGGAGATTGTTCAACCTTATTTGTTAATAAAACTATTGTGTGATTAAGATATAAAAATTTTTGTTCGGAAAATATTCTTACATCACTATCATCAATTGGTTCCCCTAAGAAAATGCCATTAACATGATATGCTAAAAGCTCTAGGTATCCATCAGTATTAGGTAAATTAAAGGTTTCTGAAATAGTGTCTTTTATTACTTTGTTACTCTCTTCAAAATACTCATTTAGTATTGCAAGAAGTGTCTTCTTAATAGTTCGACGCTTATCAGGATACATTATAAATTCTTTGAATATTCCTGAGTGGTTGTCAATGAATTCTTTGGTAAAAACATCACCGATTTGTTCTTCTAAAATATTGTTTATATCATCAGTATGAGCAGTTGAATATTGACTGAAAAATCCTGCAATATCAATAAGTACATCTATTTGCTCACGTCCCTCTAGGGCTGAATAAATACATACAAAATGAAGACTATCAGTATTAACAGCTTGTTTTAAAATACTAAGGGTGGATAATTCTTTACCATCATTTTCTAATTGCCAATCTAAAATCACCAAATCTCTACTCTCAAATAGGAATGACTGCGAATTTTCCCAGTTATTGCCTACCTGGAACTTATAGAAATCGATAGAAATATTCTTGCTTACAAAGGCTCTATATAAGTCTTTAGACAAGTCTTGTATTTTTTCATCAGGATTAGGGTCCTCAAAAGGAGGTGTTAATTCATCATCAATATAAACAACTGATTGAATTGCATCTTTCACGATTTCGGTAGCGACTTCATTATATGTCATTAGGGGTGTTAGTTTTCGATTTGGTCAATCATAGGTGCAATAACAAAACAAGCACCTCCAAGTATATTCAATTTTTCCGAATTTGTTGCATAAATGTCAATTCCAATTCCATTTAAACTCTTTTTAGCAAGATAAAGACCAATTCCACGCCCATTTGGACGAGCAGAGTAGAACATTTTAAAGATATCCTCAATTAAATGATTTTCAATTTCCTTACCAGAGTTCAACACAAACAAATTCACGCCATCAGTATCTATCCTAATAATACGCTTCTCTACAAATCCAAGCCAGTATATCGCATTATTAATAACATTAATTATTACTGGCTTGAGTATAGATTCGAAAGAAAAAACAGACCACTTCTTGGCTTCGGGGGTGATTTCAAAAGTGATATTACTATCCTTTAATCTTTTTTCAAAGAAGTCATTTGCATATTCGTACAATTCGAATCCAGTAACATCTTTTCTTATTCTACCGGTTGTCCGGTACAAAGGTTGCAGAAGTTTGTAGTTATCTTCCAAATGATCAAAAGCTGTGACCAATGTTTTATACCTGCGCGTAGATTTGCTATCTTGGATAATATAAGACTCTAAGGTTTTAATACTTTCTTTCAATTGTGCATAAAGGGTATTAAACTGGTGGTCAATGATTTCTACAGCAATACCTAATTGAGCCAATTCATGGGTCTTTTTCCATTCCTCCATCATTTCCTCATATTGGATCTTGTAATATCCAATAAGGTGGTCTTCATTAATATCAAAAGTCAATCTCTCTATATGTTCTATAAATGGGTTTATTCTTTCTTCTGCTCGGGAATTTATTTCTTCAAAAATAGAAGTAAGCATGCCTATGCTATTTTCAATCGCATTTTCGTTTGCTTCTTCAGGTATAATAGCATTATATTTTTCTTCGTACTCCTCTAAAAACGAAGACCGTTCTACTGTGAAATTGTTTTGAATAGATACACTGGCAAGTTTTATCCTATTTTGATATTGATTGAATGATGCCATTATTTTATTCCTATAATACTTTCCTCTCGCCTCAAACTCCTTATACCTCTCGTGAATATCAAGTTTCAATCTGGCTTCTTTTAAAGCTGGCTCTGCCAAACTTATTCTCTTCTCTGCTTCCTGGTACTTTTTTAAATACTTATCGTATCTCCCCCTTTGATTATCTGAGGGTTTAAAACGTACAGGCTTTACTATCTTAAGTTTAGCCAATTTATCCTTGCATTCTGAAATTGCGCGAATAGTTTCATCGATATCTTCGTAGGCCACATTGACCTGGCTGACCTTATGTTTTAAAACATCAACTAATTTCAAGTAATTTTCCTCTAGTTCTTCTATTTCTTTAGGGTATTCTTTTAATTTTCTCGCGAATTTTCTTTTAGCTTCCTTCTCTCTTCGTTTTTCGTCTTTTTCTGATGCTGCTAGTTTTCTTAATTGCTGAACTTGTTTATCCTTGTAATCGTATTCAGCATCAGTAGCGAAATATTTTTTGGCAAGGTCTATAAAAAATTCTATTAATAGGGTACGGAATTCCCGATAAGCAGCATTATTGATGAACCCTTCCCTACTAGATTTCTCTCTTAATTTCTTATTATTTTCTCTTGTTATTTCAATGTAACCAAACATTCTTCTTTTCGCAAAAAAGTAATGACCTGCCCTTTTACCTCTTCTTTCTTCAAATTGGAGAAAGTCATAGTCTGATCGTCCGTAAGGTAATATCCTGAAATCATCCCTGTATACGTATAATCCGCCAAACAAATCAAGTTTTGATTTAAAATAACGAAACCTCTCATCCGTTAAGCTGGTATCTTGCGGGCCAGGAATAACACCAAGCTTAAGCTTAAAAGCTCCATATCCACTATCACGATCAGTTCGGAGAGAAGAAAACTCATGGTGCACAGTCTCTCTGTATATTCTTACATCACCTTTAAAGTTACCCTCACCATCAAATTCGCCATCAATCAAGTGATCGCATTCCTCAAAATCTGTAGGTTCAAAAAAAGCATTGTAAGTGAGAAGATCATAAATCCCAGTGACTTCATTTATATTAAAAGATATATCACAAATAGAATCTTCATTGGCATACTTAAATAAATTAAACAAACCCGCAAGTGAAGAAATAGTATACTCAGCAGCATTGGTCGTCTCATTTGTTTTATCACTATCAGACTTAACGTAATTTTTTAAATCTAAAATTTGATCAACGGGCTCAAAAACAACAAACTTTGTTCCTGACGACTTCAGAGGATCCGCTAATAAATCCTGAATATAATCTTCAGTGATATAAGATGGAAGCTTTAATTTTTTAGTTTCTTCTATAATTATTTTAGCCTCATTCATTTGATCTTTCCATGGATTTGGCACAAGGTTTTTTACTCTTCTGAAGTTATCTAAAAATTCATTTCGTAGTACTTCAAAGACTTCATTCACATCTTCTGTATGATCTATTTGTTTTATAGGAATAATAATGTCTTCAAGGAATAAATTGTAGTTTTCTAAAATTCGCCAGTCAAAATAAATTGCATAAAGAACATCTTCTTGCTTTTTCGTAAGCATAAGCATCTGTGGCCCTAGATAGGCTACAGCAAGACGGCCTATTCCCTTTTCTCCCATTTTTATTCGGGGTTCTTTAAACAAGGTTTTAGGACCTTTTACATCTTTTTCTCCACGCGTTTTAGAGTCTGTGCCTAAAACAAACCACTTAGAATTGATTTCATCATAATTCATTCCTACACCATCGTCTGACATCACAAAAACTGGCGATCCGTAATTTTCATAATCTGGCATATACAGGTCCGCCCTCAAGTCACTGGCATAAGCATCATAACCATTTTTCCAAAGCTCGGAGATAGCCGTTGGTAAATCGGCAATCTGGCCCTTCCCTAATAAATCTACTGCTCTTGCTTTTGCCCTGAATTGTGCCATTGTTATATCTTGTTATACTAAAGAAATTGTAGCGCTAAACGTTTAGCAAATTCTGGAGGTACGGCATTGCCAATCATTTTGGCAATGACACCCATATTACTTGAATAAAATTTATAATCAATCGGGAAGCTTTGCAAGACTGCTCCTTCCCTAATTGAAATGGCACGATCTTGATTTGGATGACCATAGCGCCCATTGGAATAACCATTAAAACGGGTTGTTATAGTAGGTGCAGGTTTATTCCAACTCATCCTTCCATAAACGTCAAAATGGCCTATGTGGTTCTTGTAACAATCTGGCTGAAGTTCTTCGGGCCAAGAACGGCGATCGCCTCCATTATGAGGAGTAGCTTGTATTCTTTTAATATTAATTTCTTCTAAACCTGAGGCGGTATGCATAAAATCCGTTTCATCTCTATGTCCAGCAGGTATTGGAGGGAATAGAATAGAATTTCCAATTACGTCCTCAACATTAATAATCTCATTTTCAATTGGAACCGGAAGTCGAATTTTCTTATTTATTCTACTAGCTAATAGGACATAACGTTTTCGACTTTGAGCTACTCCATAGTTTTTAGCATTTAGCACCTTATCATCATAAGCATAACCATACCTATCAAGAAATTCTTTAAATCTATTAATAGGGCTTCCCTCTTTTTTTTCAAAACCTGGTACATTTTCAATAAAAACATGACCAGGTCTATAATAGGCTACAAAATCCTGAAAATCTTCTAGTAATAATCTAGTCTTTTTCGACTTAGTCTTATTTGTATTGATTGTAGAGTAATACTGACATGGACTACAACCTATAAATATTAAGTTTCGCTGATTTAGTCGAATGTTAAACTTTTTTTTAAGAGATGCAATTTCTAAGTTGGAAACATCTGCTGTGAGAAATTTAGCGTCATTATTCTTTTCGTATGTCTCCTTACACTTCTCATCAATATCAATTCCACCTAAAACATCGATGCCTGCCTGTTTAAAACCACAAGTAACGCCTCCTGCTGAACAGAAAAAATCAACAGCTTGCAAGACGTTTTTTGATTTATTCTTCACCTAAATGTTTGTTTTTTTTGATTCGATATTTTAATTCTCCAAATTATATTTTGGAGTCTAAAAATTATCATATCACAAGATACACTATGTAGCACAACTGACCAAGTAAACAAAATGTTTCACAAAGAAAGGTTGAACGTTGATATTTGTTGGTTTATGCAATGCCTACTTGAAATGTCCCATGAAGCTTATAGCCTCGGTGTTGCACATCTTATCTAAACTTCCCTGCAAATCAAAAAATTTAACGCGAGAACCGTATTCAAAAACACGATACAAATGATAATTATTCTTGTTCGCCTGAGAATACTGTAATTCATTCTTAGTGAAATAAATGGGTGTCAGTTTACCCAGCTTAGTAGTTTTGACTTCAATGTACCGATCAGAGCCATCACGGTTTTTTGACAGGATATCGTATCCAGCACCATCTCCCATATCTTTTGCTACCCAGGCAATATCTTTTGCTAATCCAGGAGAACCTTCTTTTGCTAATCGCCATTTTTCATAGTTTATGATCAATTCTTCTCCTAAGTCACCTAAGCACTTATTTGCCTGTTCTCTGGCCAAATAGTCTACTTTAACAAATTTTCGATTATATATGATTTCTGGCTCTTCAAAGGTCAAAGGCATTGTAAAATCTGTTTTCCATTTATTGAAATCAATAGCCTCCAAGGATATTTTTTTTGTTTCTTGGGAGAAAAATTCAAAATCATCAATTATAGATAAGTTGTCTTCTATATGTTGTAACACGACATCCTCCAGGATTAATTGATAATTCATCCTTGGCTTATATCCCGATATATATGGTTTTCTGTATTTGATTAAAACAGCACTAATGTTTTGATGCTTGAACTCAATTGCACCTTCACTCCTCTGATTAAGTTTTGCCTGTAGCAATCTCCTATGGTCAGATTTTCGGTACGGAATACCTTTGATCTGCATTGAAAGCATGGCAAAATAATCCTTTACAGTTTCTATTACCTCTAGATTTGACCAGCTACTACTCATTGTTTGATATTTGCAAGAGAGGGGCAATTATACTTAATAAGTAAATATAAATAATATTCCATGGTCTTCCTTTACTCGGAGTTGTTAATGTTTAAAATAAAAACAACAAAACACAAAATGTTTTATATATTACCGCCCGATAACATACTATTTGAAGTTAGTCATGAAAAAACACGTTTCCAAGCTCCGCGAAACGGTAGGTACCCCTGTGCTACCCCCGAAGAAGCGGCTGAATATATTACTACGCTTGCTCCAGTTTCTCGGGAAGGAAAAGGAGCAGGCTAAGCAGAAAAAGGACGATAAGTAAGGGAAAGCTAAAGAGGGATTGTCTTGCCTGTTCGTATTACGTCAATAATATTCCCATATTGCCCCGTAAATACTCTCTCTTCTCCGTCAGAAATACCTAAAATAATCTGCGTACCCTGGCCAGTGTTGGCATACACCTTCTTGAGGTGTGCTAAATTAACAATACAGTATTGATGACACGAAAGCCCTGATGCGGAATAAAATGTCCGCATTGCTTCTATTTTATCAGTTAGATCGCTTATTGTCAAATTGGCTACTGGTAATTCCTTTATTAACTTCCCATCTTTTAGGTAGAGTTGTAAATAGTACCAGGGGGTAACTCTTACCCGCCAGAAGAGGACTTCCTGTTTAATCGTATCAATAATAATGGCTGTCTGATTAATAGTGCCTAGCATATCAGCAATAACAGGATCACTGTAGCTTCCATCTTCATTTTCTAGAGGACAATAATCCTTCGCCTCATTAGAATAATCAGCACTAATAAATAATTGGTGTTCAATTAATTGCTCAATATCTTTACGAGTGAATTGATCACGAGAACAAAGTTTTCCAAGCTCTGTAATAAAATTTGATATATCCTGCTTAGTAGTATCTCCATCTAAATTCATCTGATACAATTCGCAAAGTTCTTCACCATCTTGGAGCAAGATAATACTACCTCCATGCGCCCATTGGCGGGTGTCTTGGATTTTCTTCCAGGACTGCTCCTTTCCCACATCAACTACGGGTTGGCCTGGTTTAGGAATAAAATATACCCCAAACTGCTTGGCAACTCGTTCCACGAAGAGGATATCGCGGATATGAAAAAAGAAAGTGGTCCCATCTCTTTCATAAGAGAAAAGTCCTGCCTCAAGTGCAGGTACACGTGGTGGGAGTGTTGGTATTTGTTCAAGAATACTCTGTCGAAGCTTCTGTAGGTCTTCTTTATAAACGATCCCATAAGGGCCTTCGATTAACCTATTTTCACCTTCTACTCTTCCTAAACCAGTGTAGAAAACGATTGGTATAGACGGATTTTTACTACGTATCGCTCTAGCAATTCTAATTCCGGCAGTCTGGGCATCACGACCAGTTAGCGCGTCATCCTTAATATCCAATACCGCCACGTACAGGTTATCCAGTTCTTGTTTTTGCTCAATAAATGCCAAGGCATCTTGTGAAGATACAAAAGAGAGGTGATCTGGAGTATTAATACCAAAACCTTGGCATACTAGTTCAATATCAATTCTAGTCAAAGTCTCATCTTCAAAAATAAGTGCTTCCATTGATTAAGTTTTAATCTAGTGCAGGGAAGGAAATTATCATTTTAGTACCCCTTGGGGCTTCTTCATAATGGTAGTCGTAGCTTAGTTGACCTTTCAGTTTTTTGACATTGTCAACGATAATTTTACTACCATACGAAACCGATTTCTTCTGATATCCTCCTGTAAATCCTGGCCCCTGGTCAATAATGGTCAGCGTAACAAGTTCTTTATCATTTTCGCCTTTTAAATGTACAACTCGCTGCCCTAAATCATGTGGTACATCCTTGTAGGCATGTTCAGTTATATTGAAAAGTATTTCTAAAATCAACTGGGCTAACATTCTAACTTTCAGCTTTCGCATTGTTAGCTTCACATCGAAGTTAGCCATATCTATAGTCAATTCTGTTTCATGATGCCCGAAGCTTCTTATCCAGGCTAATCTCATCAGTTCACTCACATAGGAACTTATACTTACCCTATCGACGTCACTTTCTAACTCCATATAGTTGTACAGCATTAAGGAAGCATCAATCAAAGCAACCGCCTTCCCTAAGGCTTCAGTAGCCAAAGGCTCATTTACATAACGCTCATTTCTAGCAAACGCGTTGACACGTCTTGAGGTCACTAGGTAGTCGTTTTTAAGGCGATGTGACAGTTCACCTTGGGCTGCCTCTAAAGCTTGGTTCTGCTCATCCAACTTATCTCTCTGCACAAGCACTTTATCTGCGGTAACACGCTGAATCATAGCAAAAAAGGTAATGGAAAGCATAAGGACTAAAGGAACAAAAATAAACTTGTAGGATGATCCAATACCACCTGAAATTTCCAATAGGTTTATTTTGCTTAAAGTCTCATTATTGCTCCACTTCAACGGATAACTCTGAAATATATCATACGACATAAACCCTTTGGTGATTGTCGCAAATAGTACAAAGGGAAGTACTAACGATACCAACCAGGATAGAATAGAATAACCGCGTTCAAGGAATGCTGCAAAGAAGATCACCGTGAGAAAAACTGTAAGAAAAATAGCGAATATAGAATCAAATAAATACGTCCAGTTATAGGTAATTTTAGTATCAGTATAGTGACCATATCCCCAAAGAAAAATGGTCGGGGTTATTATGGTAATAAAAAGAACCGCAGCTAGGTATCGAGGAGAGGATTCTGCGATCTTCTTCTTTATCCATAGCATTCGATTGTAGATGCCTAGTTTCATGATCGGGCCAGTAAACCACCGCAGACCAGAAACGGATGGTAGCGTAGTGCTTTTCAAGTGAATATTAGCTGCCGCTAATAAAAAGAAAATACTATTTAAAATACTGAGTAGTGCATCAACCAAATAGGGCGTAGTGTACTTTCCCTCTACCTGTTGAGTCAGTTCATAATCAGGTAAAAGGGTAAAGATGAAAAGCTTGAAAGCCCAAATAAATATAGCCATAGCAAAAAAAAGAGCAGACCAGTCTGCTTTCGTATTTGCTGGAACATTTACAATCGTAACACCTGCCTCCGTGGCCTTCTGTATAGTCTTAGCTACCTTTTCGCTAACCAAAACCATCAGTAAGATGGTCAGGCAAAGAAATAGAATTACGGATAAGTAATTTTCAGCCTTTGCGGTAAAAAAATATGCCAGTATTGCACTTCCGAAAAGCAGGAACGGTAGATATTTCCCCCACAGGTGTACCTGTTTTAATCGATGATCAGTTTGGGAGGTATTAAGTTCAGCTTCCATGTGTCAGAATACTTAAGGTGTGAATTAAGAGAATTAAGATAACAAATAAAATATGAGCTGCCGACATTTACAACCGACAACTCATCCGCAAAGTGGTTGTAAAGGATTCTGTAGATCAAATCCAGCGTACCTGCAGGCGAAGGCTATACCGGCAGTCGCTAACAGAAGTAAGTAATATCGAGTGTGGCGTCCCATCTATGTAGTCGAGAGGTGTGAACTGAATGCTAGTCATTAGGATATTGATCGCACCGCCACCGAACAAACCAAAGTAATCTTGATCCAGAACTTCCAAAAAGCCCTGAAAACTTACAGGAACATAGAAAGGGAGGTCTCCTTCCGATAGCAATGCACCCGTTAATTGTGAATAACAGGTACCAGCAGGAGTATTCGCTTGGTAGTCATCATATTCTTCGTTAGATGAGTTAATCAGTATCTCAGAAATGCCAATAATATCCTCACCAACAGGGCGAAGCTGAATAGTAAGATCCGGGCCATCGCCTGAACTACCAAATATATCCCAGTGGTTTCCACTAGGGTTTCGACTCGGTATTTCCAATATTTCAATACTTTCAATAACAACATGATGAATGGGGGGATCAACAAAAACAGTTGTCTCTGGAACCACGCTGCCCAGATCATCGCCTAGCACGGTATCGTTACAGCTCGTAAAAAAAATACTTGCCAGCATCGCGACAATTGCGACAGCAGGGATACTTACTTTGAAAATTTTGAGAGGTGTCATTCTTAATGTTTTTTTGTACGTAAATACCTACCTTGGATTTACGTGAATATGATAGGTGGCCCAGCTGAACCTATGTCGGCTAGGCCACTAAAAATCAAGTTTACCAGAAACTCGACTATTGAGAACTAGTTCCGCACCAGGTACTCTCCGAGCACGCGGAGGTTGCGAGAGTCGACAATTTCAATACTATTAGCCCCGGTCAGTACATTACTGTAGAAAAGATCCGTAATGTCTACCCGGATTTCATTATTACCGGGGTAGGTAATCAAGTTGTCGTAAGATGTCGGTACACCGTACCGATCTACAACATTCAAGTGCAGACTCGGACGAGAACCTGTTGGTCCCCAATAGCCGATAATGGACCAGCGGAGTTCTTCTTCTCCTCCTTCCAAATTCACCTCATTATTGAAGCTATGGCATAGGATCAAGCGCTCGCTCACCGGCACTTCGTCAACCAAACTAGGTTCAATGCTACCGGTGATCTCATTGCGGATTTGCTCAAGCTCAAAGATCATCGACTCAATGAAGTACTGCGACACGCAAGTAGAGGTATTCAGCGCCATGCGCTCTGCCTCTTCTACCATGCCTTCTATTTGGTCGATGTAGCGGGAGAAGTCACTGTCAAGCTCTTCCTGTAGTTCAAGCAGAACATCGCGCCAGTTTATGCTTTCATCGATTATACCTTTACTGATATCATCCAGCCTTTCGATCGCTACATTAATCGACTTTGCTGTTTCCTTGATGTCTTTTCCAATGCTACAGCTAAACATTAGAAAGCAGATTGCTACGGCAATCACGGTTGCGAAAATTTTCATATACATTAATTTTATAAGGTAAAACGAATAAGAATTATTGGCCCATCAAACAGATTAAGCTCAGAGTTGAGGCCTGTTTTACGATCGATCGAACTCAAGCCTTGGATCAACTTCAGGCCCTTTGAAGGTTGCGAATCCAACGCCTGCGGAGAATCCACTGTAGGGACGGAAACTAACGCGATATCTGCTCGTAAAGAAAGAGGAGCAACAAAAAGGTTGATACCCTTGTAAAGTGGAATCTTGTACCCGATCGCACCAGTGAGTGACGCATGATATACCGCGTAAGTCGCTTTGGAATACGCGATGTATACGTCTTGGTGTTGAACCCAGTTATTCCGAGCACGATATTGCTCGTAGGTCACTGCCCCTACGACCTCCACGTAGAGCCTGAGTTTTTTTTGGCGATGGAAGAGATATTTTTGGACCCCACCTCCAACGGCTACGTACCAATCGTTTGTCCAACCGTTCTCACGGCCAAAGGCAAAACGAGTCTGGCCAAGAGCAGAACCGATTGATTCTTCCACAAAGGACTTAAGGCTCAGTGCGTGAATAGAAAGTTGGACAAAATGCTCTCTCCCATCTTGTGCCGTGGAGAAGTACTTCCGTACTGACACGGCCATATCAAAAGGGTTCTCAGGGCCTGGACCCAAGCCTACTCCCCAGGGGTCATCTAGTCCTTGGCCGGCGGCAGGTGTGCAGATCACAGTCAGTAAAGTCAGTACGGTCATAATAATCTTGAGGTTGTTCATAGATAATTAGTTTAGTAGTTGGAAAAATAGCGACCAGTACCGTTGCAGAGATTGCATGGTATTGGGCCCCAGTCTTTTGTTTCGTAACGTTCACCGTCCCCCTGGCAGCGGGGGCACTTGTTGTCAGTGCAGCTGAATGCCGCACCTTGTATACGTCCGTTGTAGTAGACTTTTACTGATGAGACACGATCATTCCAATCGCGGTAGTGTGAAAAATCCGGTTCATTGCTGGTGACTGTAAAAGTAGCACCACAAAAGTCCTTGTGTTCATAGAAGACCAACTTCCAGCCTGGTGGTACCGAACAGGAACTGATCTCATCACCCAATTGGTAGAAGTGTAAATTTTGGTGTGATTGGGAGATCGTACGTGATCGGCCCTGAAAGTAGTTGTCTTGGAAAACTCGAGGGTAAATTCCTGATTCTTCCTCCACCGTAAATTGCGACGATGGCAAAACTGAGTGCCCCATTATAATACTAAGGAGCGCCAGCTTTAATGCTTTTAATATATAAATCATGACGTAGAATTGATGTTAAAAATTCGTTTGCCATGAGTAAGATATTACGGTAAAATATACCTGAATCCCTATATTAGGTGTGATTCAAGCAATCATTCTTTGATAGTCTCGATATATTCTCTGAATGATGTGAATTATTCTTCTATATTTCTGAGTCCTCCTAGGTATTTGGTAGATCGCTAAACTGTTTCTTCCAACAAATTGCATCAAAAACACCCCCAAATCTGTCAAAACAGCTGAGTTTTTTCTAAGATTTATTTCCACTGGGCGTTAATTACTGATTATCAGCCCCTTAAAAAACAAGTTGTAACCCCAGCCGAGCCACAAGAAAAAAAGTCAATATTCGAAAGAGTGTTGGCTTTTTTCTGTTTAGGGAACTTGTGCTTTGGGGCGAGAAATTTATCCCTCACCTAATGAAGTCCAGTTGAGATACAGTGAGTAGACCCTAAAATCAAAAACTCCCCTTCACACCAACCATCAAACTTCCTTCTAAACGCCGGTATTCTGCCTGTTCTACAAAAGAGGGTGCTGTAGTGAGCCTTAGCATCTGCGAGCTATTTAGGTTGAATAGATCCTGTCCGAAGAGGCTAAGCGTGAGCCAGGTGTCCAGGTTATAATCTAACCGAAAATCTAATACCTGAAGATGGATGGAAGCACTAGCGATTCGATTGAGTTGCCAGTCATAATTAATAGAGCCATTCCACTTTTTGGATTTATGGCGTAGACCAACTCCCACTACCCAGGTATGCCAAACTTGGTTAATCGTTCCTTGTTTTTGTTCGGACCAATTATAAGAGCCTTGCAAATCGGCGTTCCATTGGCCTTTCCATAAGGAAGAAAAATGAGTACCAAGGCTCAAATTACGGCCATCAACATTTGAGAGGGCGCCGCGCTCTATGGAGGTAAGCATTGTTCTTAATCTCGTTTTCAATTGGTACTTTTTATTCCCAAAAGGCTGTGAATAGGACATGGCAATGGTACTGCTTTGCAACTTAGGAGCAAGGAAGATTTCACTCACCACAAAGTCGTTCTCAAAGCTATTGAACCGTGAAAGGGCATTGGTCTTCTCCTGGTAGTTGAATGTGCAGTTGATCGAAGACTTTTTATCTTTTTGCAAATTAAAGAAATAGAAATCCACTTGTCTAGTGCGGGAACTTTGCCCTGCTTCTAAGGCCGAAGAAACGACTTGTAAGTTGTCCTGGAGCTGGTAAAAATTGAAAGCGTTTCGCTGGTCGACGAACGCTTGCGTCTGTCGTAGAGAGACCCCGATAAACTTCACCAAACTCCAGCTGTGTTTGAAGCGAAAAAGGGGGTTTAACCAGGTACGCTGAAAAGTCTGATCAGATAGATCAAGGTTATTGTGCGCCAATTCCAGTTGCAGGTGCGTCAGCCAATGGTCTGTTTTGATGCCATACCGAATGCTTGGCTGCCAGTTTCTCCAGTTGGACGCGTAACTAGACGCGTTGTCGAAGCCAGGCAGTTGATCAAATTGGATGCTCCTACGAAGGTGGCCAAACTCAAGGTAGTTCTTGATTTCAAGCAGGAAGATATTGTGCTTATTTTCTAAAAACGAGGACAAAAAAACATTTACGCGTTGATCATCCAACCTTTGACCATAAACAGGCTCGCTACCGTTATCTTCAATAAAAGCAAGGTCAAGATGCTGGTCTTTTATATCTACCCCCGTACGGTGCCCCGAAGACCAGTTGGACGGATGCCGCATGTTCACGGATACTACTGGCGAGTAGTGCGAAGAACGGTCGGTACTGGTAAACTCAGAAAAGTAGGATGCTTCCCTAAAAATGCCGGCACGGGTATCCGCCGCTTGCTGTTCGTTGAACCGGGCGGTCATATCAAAGGCTAGTAGTAAATTTTTGGAGGGCTCGTATTTGGTCTGTAAGGTAAAAAAAAGCATAGGGAAGCGGGTCTGCCCCCTACCTTGCCCCGTGAAGGTGGCATTTTCGTCGAAGAATTGAGTGGCTATATTCGCCTGCTCTCTGGCTGTTTTCCAGACGCCAAGAATTGTTGCGGTCACCCTGGTCTTTTCGCCAATGTCGTTGTCTATACCGGCAGAGAAAAGGTGTTGGGTTTCTTCAAAAGCATTTACGTCTGGGAGTAGCGCCTTGGGGACCACCTCTACTTCTCCACTTTTTCCTCCGCCAATCGAACTCAAGTCTGGCAACATCCCCAGATATTCCAAAGGCTGAATAACGGCTGCTCCTATATTGTTGGAGCGAATGAAAGCCGACTCCCCGCTTTTCTCCCTTGCTCTCAATGCCTCTGCGCCTAATTGATATTTTTGGTTTGCTCCGCCCAGCGCTTCGGCTTTGCCGTTGACTTTACCCCGAGTCGCTCTTTTGAGTCCGATGTTCATGGCTACATCCGCAGAATGCCCTTGCGAGAAGCGCAAATGAAAGGGTTTGTACTCGTGGACAATTTGGATCTTTTCGATATCCTCTGCTCGTAAGCTCTCTATAGCCAAACTGTGCTGGTTGTTTAGGATATCTCGGCCTTCCACCCAGATCTGTTTGACCCGCTTGCCCTGGTACAGTATCTGATTGCTGGCACTGATTTCTATGCCTGGCATCCGGCTTAGCAGGTCACCTAGGGTAAGGTCTGTTTTGGTTCTGAAACCTTCTACGTCAAATGTCAATGTATCACCGCTCTCCCTAATAAAACTTTGCTCGGCCGACACGATCACTTCATCAAGTTGTTGGGTGCAATTTTCCAGTTTTACGGCTAAAAAAACCGTTTTATTTTCAGAGAAATCGACCTTTTGAAGAAAAGGCGAACAACCCAAAACCGAAACGATAAGATGAACGATGCTATAGGAAGTGTCGACTTCAATTTCAAAGAAATTTTCCCCCTCTAAAATGAGATAGTCTATCCGTTTGAAAGAAGCATCTGCTAATTCAACTTCTATGAATGACTTCTCCATTTCATCATCGCTTGAGACGATACCTCGCAGGGTATGCTGGCTATAGCCAAAGACACTAAAGCCTAAAATGGAAGCGAGAAAGATTAAATATCTGGCTGCATACATCTATATGCCTAGTTTTTCAACCACCCACTGTGTCCTTCCGCAGTATAGCTTAAAGGCATCCAGATTCGTGTCGGAAATTCATTATTGAGGAGCATGAACCATGCTGAATCAGGGTCCTCAGGCGGATAGCTCGGCTTTGGTGTTTTTTCCCATGGTTGAATTTGCCTCACTTTGTTTTCCAATGCTGCAAAAGGAGCTATGAATTTGATATCAACAGCTTTCGTAGTGTTTCCATCTCCCATGATGTGTTCTAAAACCAAACCGGGCAAATTACAGTGGTATTTTTTCCTGGAATGAATAGGACCATCTTTGTAAGGCAAGTCATTGGTAAACCAAATCTGATGAGTTTCTTTATTGATCACTACCGAAGCATAATGACATTCCAACCCCAATATTTTCTTGGTTTTAGTTTTGTCAATTTCCCAGTTTACTGCTTCATCACAACTTTCAAAATAAGCAAAATTGGCAGGTAGATTAGGGTAAATAGAGAGCTTTTGACCAGCAGCATAACCCCGTATGCTGATGATGGAGTATCGCCAGGCTTTGGCTTTATTGCCAGGAGATTCCACATAGACGGAATCAGTCGTAAAGATGCCAGCATGTTCATACAAACGCAAGGTGCTTCTTTCTTTTCCTTGTATGAATTCGATCCCATCTTTTTGACTGAAATAGGAAGAGAGGTGAGGCGAGCGCTGCAAGGGGTTATACGCATCAATATTTTCGTACACTATACATACCGGAGGAGTGCTTTGCTGACCTAATAATAAGCTGGTAAATAGTAGTAATAAAAAAGAGAGAATGTGTTGCATCGTTTATGGGGGTACTAAGAACTTGAAGATAGGCTTAATTTTAGCTTTCGCCTAATCTCTTTCCTCCACCATTCCCGTCAAGCAACGCGCCCTCGACCTTCTCGAAAAGCATGGCTTTGACTTTAGCTGGGGCAGCAACCCGCAGGCCAACAGAAACATCAAAACCGCTGTCTCCCTCGCTGGCCTGAATGAAGTCGTGCAGGAAGGTAATCCTGCTCCGCTCCGACACGAACTTATAATAGGGCGAGAATTTATACGATAATCAAAAAGCCCTCTCCAGCTTTTGTCAGGCTTATTACACTACACCTGTACAAGATTTAACCAAGACTAATATAAGTTCATTACATTTGATAGCGTTCGTCTTCAAAAACGCTCTCTAAACCTTGTTTTATGCCCCCCTACATCTCAAAGTATTTCTATTTATTCGTACTCTGTTTTCCAACTACTTTACTCAATGCTCAATACCTAGAGCAATACGAACAAGCAGACGAAATTTCTACGGGAGATACTTACGGTACCTTAGATTGGTCGATCAACTCGGAGGATGAATACATTTATACTGCCGGAAAAACAACATTTCGAGGATTTAAAGACACTTATGTCATCCGAAAACTAGACACCCTAGGTAATATCTGCTGGTCTTCCGCAGAGAGAGGATACTTCATTCCGACTTCTAATTTCTTGAGAGACTTCAACCTCTTCGACGACAACTACCTATATCTAGTAACCTCTGAAACAACCAATTCAGGGCCTAAGTATTTATGGAAGATTGATGCACTTGATGGCTCGTTAGCTTACAAGCAAGTTTTACCTGCTCAATTAGATCCTTCTGCAAATCGCAAGGTTATCCCTTTCAATGCGGATACACTCCTTTTTTCTTTTCGCCCGGCATCTTCTCCTAGCACTGGCTCCAAAGGAATTGCCTGGATCGACCGGACTACTGGCGTCACGCTGTCTATACAGGATATTCTTGCTCCACAAATAGAGAGTGATGTTCCAATCGTTGTGATTGATAATGATCGGCATCTGATTTTCAGCTCTGCTGATACCTTGTATAAGATGAACCCTTTTATTTCCGACAGTATCATCTGGAAGACTCCTTTACTTTCTCCTTACAGTAATAGTACCGTTTCTCCTCAATCACTCCATTATGCAGACGGAGAGAATGCCCTATACGTGGCGGGAATTATTGATAATTATTCCGAGGGGTTCGCAAGTCGCCTAAATACACTGACAGGTGAAATAGAATGGATGACATTCATCGAAAGTAACGATGATATTGATTTCAGTAATTACCTATTTGATCAAGCGCACTATTACGTTAACTGGCGACCATCTACTACTGGTAACTCCAAGGTTCTTGTAAACAAATTTGACAGAATTACAGGAGAGATCGTTTGGGAATCGGCCTCCAATTACGAGGTCGGTAATAACCGAGAACAAGCTGGCTTAGAGATGATACAGGATGATAATGCGCTATATCTAACAGGCTACTTCACCACTAGCCAGGGATACACCAACTGGGGCATGCTAAAATTGCAAAAATCAGATGGGGGATTGGTTTACTCGACGTTGATCACCAACATCCAACAAAGCATTGGCAGTCTAGGTATCGGCTTAAAGGTTCTGAATGACAGGGTAGCTTGTTTAGGAACAAAAAGGCTTGAGCAAAACCTTGGTCTTGCCACCGAGCAATGGGTGGAAATTGATAATGAAAATGGAGACATTCTACTTGAAAAAATCATCCCCGATACGATCCCATTCCCTTCAGCTATAGTAAATATCGAACAAGCTGGCCCCGGAATCTTAGCCATTCTACAACAACATGGCACCAAAGCCAAATTGAGCCTAAAAACCACCAATGGAGAAACCCAGTGGGATACGGTCTTCACCAGCCCTAACTATGCCAATTTCCAGCCCCAATACCTCGAAACCATTAATGATTCAATTCTATTCATTGGTGGAATTGGAAGCAATGACATTGAACTACTATTCGCCCCAGATCCCTACGATACTTATGAGCAGGAGATGAGGTTCTACATTTTCAACACCAATCAGCGAACCTTCATCAACTACGGACAAAACCTCCTAGGTAATTCAATCAGGCCGCTTAAAATTGTAGATATTCTTTGCGATCCTGGTACAAACAACTTGTTTATCTGTGGAGCACAATCGGATAATCTTAACTTATATCGCTTTGACTACGGGATAAACGTTCCTGCTATGTTATTAGCAGACCGAACCGCAGATAATGGAACAGAAACCAGTGAATGGATGACACATGCTCAACTTATGGTTGACGTTTCTCCTGATCATTTTCTCTTCATTTCGAAAAACAAATGGTACCGCGTTCCCAAAACGAACCTTTCCTTGTTGACGAGCTACCCTGGCACTGGTGCAGCTCGCCTACATCATATCGACACTTTTCCTGATGGGCGCTTTTTTGTCAATGGACGTATTGGCTATTCACCGATATCTTATATTATTGACCCATTAGATTGGGAGGAGATTCAATATGTACAAATATGCCAAGGCAGCTATGCTGCTAAAAAATGGGTACAAGGAGAGTCTGACAATTATATTTATTCCCTCTGTGCCGGAGAAAACAGTATGGCTGTCGCCAAGTACGATATCACAGCCAATTCAATTGTTTGGCAACAAGAAGTCTCTTCGTCTGATCCTTTATACACATTAGCAACGGTAACAGATATTACGTTTAATACCGCTGGCCAATACATAGCTATCACCGGTCACCGAAGATCAACAACAGGTGGAAAAGAGCAATTGTATTTTGCAACCCTAAATACAGATGGTAATATTACTTCTGCCATTAGCCACGAAGCCGTCGGTATTTTACAAAATGCCCGTGGTCTTGTTTTGCATAGTGATGCCAGCAGCACCGCAACGGTAATGGGAGGAACACTCAAACGGGCTCCTGGCCCAAGCGAAGCCGCTCTATTTTACATCAACGAGCTATCGTTGGAAAACCGGATCATTGCTAAGGTGTTTTTGGACTACAACCAAGATGGCTTACAGCAAACAGACGAACCTACCATTCCCGTTGGGGATTTCCTAATTGACAACCAACAACAACTATTTCCTAATCAGTTAGGATATATTCATCACCTAACGATACCCGGACTACATGAAGTCAGTTACCAACTCCCTGACCAATGGCAACTGACATCCGAATTTTTAACTTATGAAGTTGACCCTTACGACATTACACAGGAAACAGACACACTCTGTTTCGGCATTTCGCCTACGGAAGATAACGCGAACATCAGACCTTTCCTTAATGCAGAACAATTCATCTGTAATGAAGAAAATCAGGTTCATCTTCAATTCAAAAATATAGGTACTACAGCTACAGATGTACAAATTAGCCTTACTTACATTGGTGAATTTATTAACGCTGACACTCCTCCTGAAAATCAGCAAGCAGATACACTGTTCTGGTTGTATTCTGATATTCTACCTGGTACCACACAAACCAATACGATCACCCTACTTTCCCCCACTGCCCAGCAATTAGGAGAATTATTGACCTTAGAATTAACAGCCACCTGGTACGATACGGATGGCGTTACACTAATCGATACAACATTCAGGTACCAAGATATACTACTTTGTAGTTACGATCCTAATGATAAACAGGTTTCTCCAAAGGGAGAAGGACCAGCCAGCGAAATACTCAAAAATGAAGCGTTGTTCTACACCATTCGCTTCCAAAATACAGGTAATTTTCCCGCTCAGGATATTGAGATCATTGACGATCTGCACGAAGGCTTTGACTTACCGACTTTCGAATTCATTAATGCCAGTCATCCAATTACAGAAATAAAACGTGTAGACAGTCGTCTATTCTTTGTTTTTGAAGACATTTGGCTACCCGATTCCGTCAACAATGAACCCGAAAGCCATGGCTTCGTAAGCTTCAAGATTTCCCCTCAACCAAATCTGCCGGACAACTACGTAATCAACAATACGGCAAGCATATATTTCGACCAAAACCCAGCCATTGTTACAAATACCGTTACTAATACATTGGTAAATATTATTTCTAGTAATGAAGAAATCCCCCCTCCTACAAAGTCTAATTTTCTGGTTGCACCAAACCCTGTTACCAACGCTTTCTTTATTCGAAAATTGGCCGATGATGGAATCTCTTATCCATTAGTTCTCCATGATGCTAGAGGAAGAGTCGTACAGAGATGTACCCTCGTTGACAACGAAAAAGAAATAACAACCTCTACCTTGGCTGCAGGACTCTATTTGTTACGAATAGGTCATTTAGAAGTAATAAAGATCATCATAAAATAGTCCCCCTACTCTTCCTCCTCCGGAAACTCAAGCAGCAGCTGTATCCCTACCCCATCTCCCTCCTGCTCGCGTTCCAGGTTGGAGATCGACATGCCGAGGAGGCGCACCTCCCCTACTTCGGTGATGTTTTCTTCCAGTAGGGCAAAGACAACTTTGCGCAATTCATCCAGTTGGCGGACTTCACTATTAAATGAGCGGGAACGAGTAAAAACCTGAAACTCCGGCGTCTTCATTTTGATGGTAACGGTACGACCAAAATTTCGGGTCTTTTTCATGTAATCGAAGACCTTTTCCGTGAGGTAGGCCAGCTTTTCTTTCATGATCGGCAGCTCGCGGAGGTTATCCGAATAGGTACGCTCCGCCCCGATAGATTTCCGTATCCGGTTGGGATTCACGGGGCGTTCGTCTTGGCCGCGCACAATCCGGTAGTAGTGGCGGCCTGCTTTCCCAAAGCGTTTCACCAACTGTATTTCCGTTAGCTCCCGTAAGTGCTCTCCGGTACGGATGCCCATCCGTTGGAGCTTACTCGCCGTCACTTTGCCGATGCCGTGGAATTTCTCAATGGGTAGTCCACCCAAAAACGCCAACGCCTCGTCCGGCAAAATGACCTTCATCCCGTCGGGCTTATTGATATCAGAAGCGACCTTGGCTAAAAATTTACAGTAAGAGATGCCTGCCGATGCCGTCAGTTGCGTGCGTTCCAATATCTTGGCTCGTATCGCTTGCGCAATTAAGGTGGCAGAATGAGGCCCTAACTTCGGCTCAGTTACATCCAAATAGGCTTCATCCAACGAAAGCGGCTCTACCAAGTCTGTATATTCATGAAAGATTTCCCGAATCTGGCTCGACACCTCTTTATATACATCAAAACGATGGCGAACGAAAATCAGCGACGGGCACAACCGCTGCGCCGTCACACTAGGCATCGCCGAACGCACCCCATAGCGACGAGCTTCGTAGCTGGCCGCTGCAACTACCCCCCGCAAACCACCACCACCTACCGCAATAGGTTTACCCCGCAACGAAGGGTCATCCCGCTGCTCCACCGATGCATAAAAAGCATCCATGTCAATGTGTATTATTTTACGCGAGGTATCCAATCTGGAAAATTAGTATGAAGGGCTTTATCAACCTTAAATTGAACCATATAAGGGATTAGAAGGTCATCTAAGTCCTTTCAAAGGCGCTTATATGTTCTTTTATGAACTTATATGGTTCAAAATAAAACATAAAGTTAGCTATTTCGAGGTAAACTTCACTTATGCAAGAAAACCGGACCAGGTTAATAAGACCTTGTTTAGCTTCTCAAAATACTTAACTACTCCGATATTCTCTCGCCATAAGGCACGTCAAAAACCTTCCCTTCTTTGGCTAATGAGGTCTTAGGGAAAATCGCCTGTGCTTCGGTCAGCAAAGGGCTCAGGTCACCATAGCGGGGCGAGAAATGCCCTAGCACCAATTTTTTTACTTCACCTGCCAGGGCGACCTCCGCTGCTTGAGCAGCTGTTGAATGTCCTGATATTTTCGCTTGTTCTTTGAGCTCGTTCAGAAAAGTGGCTTCGTGGAATAAAATATCCACTCCTTTTATATAAGGTAGCAGCTCCAAATTTGGACAGGTATCACTTGCGTAAGCAAAAGAACGTGCACGTGGAGGATCGACGGTCAGCTCTGCATTGGGTATAAGCTTACCGTTAGCTTCTTGATAATCACCTCCTGCCTTGATGGCTGGAATATCCTTGTAAGGAATTTCGTACGCTTGAATAGCAGAGCTTAAAATAGTGCGAGGTCGTGGTTTTTCCTGGATAAGATAACCAACGGTAGGCACCCGATGGGAAAGTGGCAGCGTTTTTACAGTGACCACTTTGTCTTCAAAAACCAATTCCGGTGTTTGCTCAGGGTCAACAACAGTGTATTTTACTGGATAAGGCAAACCAGTATGGCTATGTTCGAAAACCGCTGCGAGGTAAGGTGCTAAACCAGGAGGACCAGCAATAGTTAAAGGAGTATTGCGCTGATTCAGGCCCCAAGACGTCAACAATCCCGGTAAGCCATAAATATGGTCACCATGAAGGTGAGAGATGAGAATAACATCAATACTACCCCACCCCAAGCCATTTCGCTGGAGAGCAATTTGAAGCCCCTCACCACAATCAATCAGGAATCCGGTTTTACCGGTTTTAAGATATTGCCCACTAGGCCAACGCCCCGGCACTGGGCCAGCAGCAGAAGTGCCCAGCGTCGTTAGCTTGAAATCCATCCTTTTTACTAATGATCGGCAGGAGCCTGATCACCGTCTTCCGCATTGATTTCTCGCTCCAATTCCTCCATAAAAACGAACTCAATCGACTCTTCAACCGTCGGAATAATCGACAAGACAGAATCAAGGCGAGAAATTTCAATCAATTTCTTCACACTAGGATGAGTTACACCCGTCAGAATGAACGACCCAAGTGGTTTCCACAAGCGGTTTGCTGTCAAGATGGCACTGAGGCCAGAAGAGTCAACATACTGAACTTGCGAAAGATCGAAAATAAGGTTACGCACTCCTTCGTTGGCGAAAATAACCAATTCCGACTTCAACTTCGGTGCCAATATAGAGTTTAGGTTCTCCTCTGAGAGTTGAAAAACCGCGTACTTGTCTTTTTTGTCTATGCTGTACTTCATTAATGCTGAACTTTGCTGATACGGTATCTTGGTGAAACCGCAAGACGCAAATGTAAGCAAGAAAAAGCTGCCGGCCAATAGGCAAAGTAAATTAAGTTTATGTTAATCTGTCAACCAGCCGCCCTTTTTACCGCCTAATTGGCAGTTATTAGTGTAATTTTTAAACGTGGCACCATTTTTTCTGTTAAGTAGATATTAATTGATTTTTTTCGTCATACAGGCATCGGAAAAAAAGGCAAGGAAGGATGAAACTTCATCAAGACAAACTTTGTTTTCTTGCAGAAGTACCCTATTATTGTTCACCATAATCCTTGAACAGCCTAAAAGATAAAGCGAGTAAAAAACATGAATAATAACCGCAGATTTTCACCACAGGTCAAGCAAGTCATCTCCCGCAGCCGCAGCGAAGCGGTTCGTCTCGGGCACGGCTTCATTGGCACCGAGCATTTACTGCTAGGCCTACTGACCGACAATGACAACTTAGCACTGCGGGTACTAGAATCGCTCGAGGTGGACCCCGGCGAATTGCGCAGTTCCGTCGTAGAAAGCATTCATCGTATTCCCAGTTCAGGTAATACGGGCCTAAATGTGGGCAACTTGCCGCTTAACAAGCAGGCAGAAAAAGTACTTAAAGTGACTTTCCTCGAAGCAAAAATGCTCAAGAGCGAAGAAATTAGCCCTGAGCATTTACTTCTTTCTATCCTTAAGGACAAAGACAATCCCGCTTCGAAGATTATGCGTCAATACGACGTCGATTACGATTTATTCAAAGCAGAATTAGAATACGTGAAGCAAGAACAAGATTTCACCAGTGGTACCGACCCTTATACGCGTGCTTCCGGTGATCAGGATGAGCCCTACGAAGAGGAAGAAGGTGGTACCCGTGGCGGTTCTTACCAGCAACGCGGTAAAGGAGCTACGAAATCTCGTACGCCGGTCCTCGACAATTTTGGGCGCGATATCACAAAACTCGCCGATGAGGGTAAATTAGACCCTATCATTGGTCGTGAAAACGAGATCGAGCGTGTCAGCCAGATTCTTAGCCGCAGAAAAAAGAACAATCCTATCCTCATCGGTGAACCTGGTGTTGGTAAAACTGCAATAGTGGAAGGCCTTGCCTTGCGCATTCAGCAAAAGAAAGTATCACGTACGCTCTTCAACAAGCGCATCGTAATGCTTGACCTTGCAGCCCTTGTTGCAGGTACCAAATACCGTGGTCAGTTTGAAGAACGGATGAAAGCCATCATGACTGAGCTTGAAAAGAGCCGTGATGTCATTCTGTTTATCGACGAGATTCACACCATCGTAGGTGCAGGTGGAGCTACCGGGTCCCTGGATGCTTCAAATATTTTCAAGCCAGCTCTAGCTCGAGGTGAGTTACAATGTATTGGTGCTTCTACCCTTGATGAGTACCGCCAGCACATTGAAAAAGATGGTGCCCTGGATCGTCGTTTCCAAAAAGTAATGGTTGACCCGCCAAGTGCGGAGGAAGCCATCCATATTTTGGAAAACATCAAAGCTAAATACGAAGAGTTCCATAACGTTGTTTACTCCGACGATGCCATCAAGGCTTGCGTTAAATTGAGTGACCGTTATATTACCGATCGCTTCCTTCCGGATAAAGCTATCGACGTTCTGGATGAAGTAGGTGCTCGCACACACTTGAAAAACATCCATGTGCCTAAGCACATCGAAGAACTGGAAGCCAAGATTGAAAAGGTCAAGGAACAGAAAAACCAGGCCGTTCGTAATCAGCAGTATGAAAAAGCTGCCGATTTGCGCGATCAGGAATCCAAACTGGGCCGCAACCTTGAACAGGCGAAAGTAACCTGGGAAGAAGAAGCCAAGACCAAACGTTATCCCGTAGAGGAAGAAGATATTGCTGAAGTAGTTTCTATGATGACCGGTATCCCCGTACGGCGGGTAGCACAATCGGAAAGTAAGAAACTGGTAGGCATGACCAATGACCTACGCAGTGTCATTATCGGCCAGGATGAAGCCCTTGCGAAAGTGACCAAAGCCATCCAGCGGAATCGTGTCGGATTGAAAGACCCGAAGAAGCCCATTGGAACCTTTATCTTCCTCGGCCCTACCGGAGTCGGTAAAACAGAATTGGCAAAATCGCTGGCGCGTTACATTTTTGATAGCGATGATGCGCTTGTTCGTATCGATATGAGTGAATATATGGAGAAATTCTCCGTTAGCCGATTGATTGGAGCACCTCCGGGATACGTCGGTTACGAAGAAGGTGGTCAGCTTACCGAACGAGTACGCCGTAAGCCATACTCTGTGATCTTGCTCGATGAAATCGAAAAAGCACACCCTGACGTTTACAATATCCTACTCCAAGTACTGGATGACGGACAGTTAACGGACGGCCTTGGACGTAAAGTAGACTTTAAGAATACGTTGATCATCATGACGTCCAACATTGGTGTACGTCAGTTGAAGGATTTCGGTCAAGGTGTTGGTTTTAAAACCGCCGCTCGGGAAGAAGCAGCAGAGACCCATAGTAAGAGTGTTATTCAAAATGCGCTGAAACGTACCTTCTCTCCTGAGTTTCTTAACCGTATCGACGATGTAGTCATATTCAATAGCCTGGACCAGGAAGAAATCTTCCAGATCATCAATATTACGTTGAAAGATTTGTTTGAACGCTTGGCTGGCATGGAATACACGCTGCAGTTATCTGATGAAGCAAAGAAATTTGTTGCAGAGAAAGGATTTGACCCACAATTTGGTGCTCGCCCGCTACAACGAGCTATTCAAAAGTATCTTGAAGATCCATTGGCTGAGTTTATTCTTACCAACAACCCAGCGGCAGGCACTGTCCTTGAGGCAGTTATGAACGAAAACGAGGATGGTTTAGATATTACTCTAGCTACCGAAGAAGTAAATTCTGACGTAGAAGAATAAAATTTGTCCTATCTTGTAAGCACGCTTTCGGGAACCCGTCCGGAAAGCGTGCTTTCATTTATATTTTTAACTAAATTTTATATCATTTGGCAAAGAGAAGAGGTTCAAAAAACAGAAACCAACGAAGAGAAGACCCAAAAGACCAGTTTCGTGTTAATGATCAAATCCGGATTCCGGAAGTTCGATTAGTAGGAGATAACCTAGAGGAGGTCAGTGAAATAGCTGGCAGAAAAGTAGATCCCGGTATTTATAATACCCGTCAGGCCATCGACTGGGCACGTCGCTTGGAACTTGATCTGGTGGAAATTTCCCCTAATGCCGCACCGCCCGTAGTCAAAATCATTGATTACAATAAATTCTTGTACGAGAAGAAAAAGCGGGAGAAAGAAATCAAATCAAAGGCTGTTAAGACAGTAGTGAAGGAAATTCGCTTCGGTCCAAATACAGACGAGCACGATTTCGAGTTCAAGTTACGTCATGCTCAACGATTTCTAGAGGAAGGCGCTAAAGTTAAAGCCTACGTACATTTCCGTGGACGTACAATTGTTTTCAAAGATCGCGGAGAGCTCCTACTTCTTCGCTTCCTTAAAGAATTGGAAGAATTTGGAGCAGCAGAAGCACTACCAAAGATGGAAGGACGCCGGATGACGGTAATTGTCCAGCCAAAAAAAGGTAAAAAGTAAAGTATCTCTTGGTTTCTTTCTAAAGGATCACTACATTTGCCGACCGTTTAAAGAAAACAAATTTTGTTATGCCAAAAATGAAGACCCATTCCAGCGCGAAGAAACGCTTCAAGTTGACTGGATCAGGGAAAATCAAGCGTTTTCAGGCTTACACTTCGCACATGATGCGGAACAAAAGTAAGAAAGCCAAGCTTAATCTACGTGATTCAGCGCTGGTAAGTACTGCCGACAGTCCTCGCATCCGTCGTATGCTTTGTAAGTAATTTCATCATTAATTCAGTGATTTTTCACGAGAGTGTAGGTATAAGTGCAAAAAGCCTCTACACTGAACAAAAAATCGAACTATGCCACGTTCAGTAAATGCCGTCGCTTCACGTCGCCGGCGCAAAAAAATTCTCAAGGCTGCCAAAGGTTATTTTGGTGCCCGTAAAAATGTTTATACCGTTGCTAAGAATGCCGTGGAGAAAGCCATGCAGTATTCTTACCGTGACCGTAGAAACAAGAAGCGCGCCTTCCGCCGTCTGTGGATCGCTCGTATCAATGCGGGTGCGCGTATGCACGGTCTAACTTACAGCCGTTTAATCCACGGCCTGAAAGAGAGTAATATTGATCTAAATCGTAAAGTACTAGCCGACTTGGCAATGAACCACCCTGATGTATTCAAGGAGGTTGTTGCTAAAGCTCAGAAGTAATTTACTTTCTGATTGGAAAGATAAAACGCCACTGTGGTTCAACCGCAGTGGCGTTTTTCGTTTGGCTCTCTCGATACATCCTAGACATGGCGACTAGGTACGTCTAGCGCCTCACAAAGAAGGAGTCAAGTTGAGAAAAAAAGAAGGGGATTTGACGATACAAATCCCCCTGCGAATGAAAATGAAGTAATTTTTTAAAGGCAAAGATTACATTAAGGCAAATAATCAGCAGGATTAACCGGTACACCATTCTTTATCACCTCATAATGAAGGTGGGTACCTAAGGATAAGCCTGAATTACCCACCGAACCGATCTGCTGCCCGGCAGTGATCTCCTCTCCTACTGCTACATCGATATTTTCCAAATGAGCGTACAAGGTTTGGTAGATTTCATCGTGAACGATAATAATACAATTGCCGTATTTTTCCTTGTTGCCCGCTTCGAGAACAATGCCTTTTCCGGCTGCTAATACGGGTGTTCCGAGCGGAGCCTTCCAGTCGATACCACGATGCAAAACCTCTTTCTTGGAAATGGGGTGGATGCGATGCCCATAGTCCGAGGTCAGCTCATAGTTATCAGTGAGGGGACAAAAAGACGGTGGTTCTAAATACTCAGCCGGAGTCAAAGCGTCCATTTCCCTACTTGTTTTGTCGGGAAGTTGCTCAGATGACGTCCCAGCTATTGGGGAGAAAAAAGTAATTGTGCTCAATCCTATGAGCAAAATGCCAATCAGTTTTACCATGGTAAATCTTTTTTGGGTGGATGAATGAATTTTCTTTACTTCACTTTCATTCCATCGTTCCCGGCAGCGAAGGAAGGCTTCGTCAAAGCCCACACCTGCTCCCATGGTTTTTTCAATATCACAACAAAGGTGATCCAACAACTCGTCTTTTTGAGGTGCTGTCAATTTTCGGTACTGCCGCAAAAAGGCATCTACTTGCCCGGTTTGATCCCTATCCAATATCATGCTTAGTCGAGATTTAACTTAAAGATGCGGTTCATCGTCAGTACGAAATCCCGAAACTCATCCAAATAATCAGTAGCACTTACAGTGCCAATATCACTGAGTAGGTAGTATTTACGCACACGCCCTCCTACCCTTTCCTTTTCGGAAATGATCAGACCAGCTTTTTCCAATTTGTGCAATGTTGGATACAATGCCCCCTCGGTGAGTTCCAGTTCACCATCAGTAAGTTCTCTCACCCGTTGGGTAATTTGATAGCCGTACATCCTACCTTCTGCTTGCAACAAGTGCAAAATCAGTGTTTTCAGGGTGCCTTTAAAGAGTTCTTTTGAATGCATAACACAAAGATGCATAATATTCTTATGTATTAAAAGTATTAGCTGAAGTTTTAACATTTTTTACTAAAAAACATCCTGTGAAGACCCTATGAAGGTTCTCATGAGGCCTGCCAGCAGCAGCATTGCGATGCAAACGTCTCTACGGCACAGGCTGTCTGCCCTTTACATCATTATATTTTTGCCAATAGGCTGTGATATTTGCTGGTCGGGGGCCAGCAGGATATAGTCCTCCCAAGAAAAAGAGGTTGGGATAGTCTGGGGACTAAGATGAGCAGTGCGCGTTTAGTCTTGGCCTCAGAGGACATGCCGCTGCCGGAGGTGTGCCTACTGCAAAACGGAGTTTGCATACATCTCGACGGAGGCTAAACCTACGCCTAACAAGGGGGGGGCTATTCGTATAAATACATTCATGCATTCACACTACTCGGTGCCAGGATGGCGCAAGATAAAAGGATGGCAGAGGTACCGCAGGTGAGAGCGAACAGCTTGGTGCCGTAGGGGCGTTTGCACCGCAATGCACACTGGCATGAGCCCAGGTTTTCTTAGTAAAACGCGCTCCCCTTTCTAGGCTACGCGTTTGTATACAACATTTATTACCAAATAGTAGAGGCCATTTGTATAAATACATTTATGCATTTACACAATCCTGTTTGATGATGAAGCTTTATCGCTCGCTGGCTAGGGGACCAGCAGTCCTGACCAAAAAGGTCGAGATAATCTGGGGACTATAAAGATGTGCGGGCATCTAATTCAGCGCGCAGGCCGTTAGGCCGAAGCGCGGTGCCAGGATGGCACCAGGACAAAGGGTGGCAGCGGTATGCAATGCGCAGCACTGCATGAGAGCGAACGACCTGGTGCCGTAGGGGCGTTTGCACAGCAACGCCCATACCGGCATGGCCCCAGATAAGCGTAAAAACCTAAAAAGTAAATCCAACACGCATGACTACCCGCTTGTAGGTGATGCGCTCGACTTCTCTGATGGTCCACCAATCGTCGGGGTATTGATAATCGGTGGTAAAGCGTTGGAATTTGTAGCCGAGCTCAGCCGATAGGTTTTGGCTGCGCCTTGAGGCCAACCGGATACCTATTGTCGGTTGCCACATCCACCCGGCGTACGACTTGTCGAAATCTTCTCTATTGAACATCCGTTCTACGGCGATGCCTTTTCCAAATTGCAAGCGCAAGAAGGGAGTGTTAGCCCAGCGTGTCAATAATACTTTGGACTGGGCGTATACCGGCATGATAAATTCATCATAATAATCAAAAGCCACGCCAGCACCTACGGTCAGCCAGGGCCTGACATAATAGCCTACCTCTAAATCCAGGGACAAAGACTGCCGCTTGGTTTCGCCATAGCTGAGGTACGAATGCCCGCTAAGGAAACTCAGGCTTACGCCGCCATACCAGCCACGGGCAGGGATGATGCTCCCATTGACAAGCATTCGTTTCCCTTTGTCATCCACCTCGATTTTTTCAATCAACCCGACCGGAATCAGGATAGTGCTATCGCTTTCCAGTAAGCTGAGGTGTACAAATGTCGTATCCGGGGTATCTATGATCGTCCCTTCCAGCAGGTTACCGCCGGGGAGGAAGATTCGGTCTATAAAAACCTGTTTTTGCCCCGCCAGGGCAAGCCCAAGCAGTAAGCAAAAACAGGTAAAGATGCCACGTATCATTTAACCGGTATTAAGCTCAGCAATTCAAATCCGGTAGTAGAATTTAACTGAAATTGGTAAAAACCTTCTTCTCCAATAACGACTGTAATGGGTGCATTACCCGGCAAGCTGATGGCATCAACCGCGTGTACATTGGCATAGGTATCAATCGGATGTTCATCGAGGATTTTAGGATCAGTGATATCAAAAGCCTTCAAGCCGTGGGTGCCTTCACAAAGAATGAGGCTGTTGCCGCGGATGGTCAATCCATGGGGGTTAGCCATGGGGAAACTTTTCTCCAATTGGGGGTTGGTCAGATCAGATATATCAATCAGGTCCATTTGGTTGACAAAACCTTCACAAGTACTTCCGTCGCGGAGGGTCACGTAGGCATAGTTGTCTTTTACAAAAACGGGGTCACAAGCGCGGGCGTGGGCAAAGGCCGACAGCTGGGTAGGCGCTGCGGGGTTGCTGTTGTCAAAAATGAACATTCCACTATTGGAGCCAATAAACAACTTATCTTGATAAGGAAAGATGGTCTCAATTCCCCATCCCAAATTGACAGTATTAACCCGCTCGGGCTGATCAGCTTGCAATAGGCTGATCACATCCAAATCCGTATCACTGACGGAATAAAGGTAGTCGCCAATGATACTAAAACGCGCCAAAGAGCCGCCGATACCTACACCTCCATTACTGAAGTCTCCACCAGGAGCGACATTACTTGATTCAAAAGTATTAAAAGTAGCGTTGTCTACAAGGATACCGCCCCAGCTACGTAGACTGCTAAAGCTGGCACAATCCATTTTCTCCGTTACCTCATTGATATCGTAGCGCACGAGCACTTGCCCGTTGTTGACGTCTTCCCATATTGGTGGAAAAACATCTTGAGTTCTGCCGATCAAGCTGGCCTCTTCGATGTTGCTGATGTCAATGGCGAGTAAGTCAATAAAATTGTTGACATAAAGGATGTTGTCTTTAACCGCCATGTTATCCGCGCCGGGAATATTCAAAAAAGCCACGATGTTGGGCGTCTGCGGATCGCGGTTATCGATGATATGAATACCTTCTCCTTTTTCGGCGATAAGGATGTACTGGTTGTAGTAGTAAAACTGCCCCGGCTGCTCCAGCGAGCGAGCGGCTTCTACTACAGGTGTACCTTGCCGTATGACTTCCTTGGTCATAAAAACGGGCGTACTTTGCAGGTAGGTGACCTCGCGTTCGCATTCATCCTTAACGCAGGAACTCAGCCCTAAGAAGAGCAGCAAAGAAAGGCTGTAAAGCAATAGGTTATTGGACTGTTTCATGGTTCCGTTTTTTATTTAATATGCTTAGACCACGGGTATAGTCGTAAAGGTTGGGTGGCGTCTTTTTTTGCATGCAGGTTTGCGGCACTAATGCCGCTAGTTTTCTTGCCTTCATAGAAACACTGAAGCGACACGGTTGGGCCACATCTCGGCCAAAATCAAGAATGGGGTCGTTTTAACTCCTAAATAAATATAGTTCTACCAATATACCAAATAGATGGCCTCTCCCAGGTCAAGACACATAAATGTGTTCCAACCATAGTGCTGAAGCATAATGAACCGAGCACATTTGTGCTCTAATTTTCAAAAAACGTTGAAAGTTTCACAACCCTTCCCCATCTTTAAGGTTTCTTAGAGTACCTGACTTTGCTTTTTTTGATCATTCAGATTTTCAATAGCCATGAGTTACAAAAGCCTGCGGGAAGCCGCCAATGATTTAGAGCGACACGGCAAATTAGTTCGTGTGAAAGAGGAAGTTGACCCCAATCTGGAGATGGCGGAGGTGCATCGGCGTATTTTTGACCAAGGTGGGCCTGCTATTCTTTTTGAGCGGGTGAAGGGCAGTCCATTTCAGGCTTTGTCTAACCTCTATGGCACCTTTGAACGTACTGAATGGTTATTTAGGCACACCATGGAAAGGGTACAAAAGGTGATTGAACTCAAGGCTGACCCCACGCGACTGCTCCAAAAACCGGGGCGCTACCTCTCTGCGCCTTTTACTGCGCTGAACGCGCTCCCTATGAAAAAATGGTTGGGCAAAGCGCCTATCCAGTATGGCACCACGACCATTGATCAACTGCCACTCGTAAAAAGCTGGCCGATGGATGGTGGTGCTTTTGTGACCTTACCGCAAGTATTGACGCTACCTCCAGGAAGTAAGAAGGCCATGCAAAGCAACATTGGGATGTACCGCATACAGCTGAGTGGCAACGAGTATGAACTGAATAAAGAAGTGGGACTACACTACCAGTTGCACCGTGGTATTGGCGTTCACCATACACAATACAATGAAAGCGATGAGCCATTTCGTTGCTCTATTTTTGTGGGCGGTGCACCGTCTCATGCCTTTTCGGCCATCATGCCGCTGCCGGAGGGATTGAGTGAGCTGACCTTTGCAGGTTTGCTGGGCGGACGCCGTTTTCGCTATCTTTTTGAAGACGACTATTTCCTTTCCGGTGATGCCGATTTCGTGATTACGGGGACTATCCGTAAAGGAGATAAGAAACCCGAGGGGCCTTTTGGTGACCACCTGGGGTATTACAGCCTGGAACATGATTTTCCCGTAATGGATGTTCATAAAGTACACCATAGGAAAGATGCTATTTGGCACTTTTCAGTGGTGGGCCGGCCTCCGCAGGAGGATTCTAGCTTTGGGCACCTCATTCATCAGCTGGTGAAGCTGCTCACACCACAGGAGTTTCCGGGTATCAAAGAAATTAAAGCCGTAGATGCTGCCGGGGTACATCCGCTTTTACTAGCGGTAGGTTCAGAGCGTTATATGCCATTCCGGGAAAGAAGACCGGAAGAAATTCTAGCACAAGCCAATCGTATTATTGGCTCTGGGCAGACCTCACTTTCCAAGTACCTCATTATTGCCGCTACGGGTGACGGCCCGGTGACGACCCACGACATTTCAAGCTTTTTCCGTCATGTGCTAGAGCGCATAAACTGGACGCGCGACCTGCATTTTCAAACCAAGACTACCATTGATACTTTGGATTATTCCGGTACCGACTGGAATGCGGGCTCTAAGGTAGTGATGGCGTGTTGTGGGCCAAAGTTACGGGAGTTGGCTACGGAGTTGCCCACGGGAATAACGTTGCCAGCAGGGTTTAGCAATCCACAGCTAGCCCAGGCGGGTATTGTGGCCATCGAAGGACCTGATTTTACGGGCAAGGAGAGTTACGCGCAGGCCCAGCAGCTAGCCGATCACTTGACGGCCGAGCAGTGGAAGAACGTTCCTTTGATTGTCTTGTGCAACGATGCAAGCTTTGTACAAGCAACCCTCAATAACTTCCTCTGGGTGACCTTCACGCGCTCGAACCCTAGCCATGACATCTATGGTGTGGATGCCTTTACGGAATTCAAGCACTGGGGGTGTCGTGGGCCGCTGATCATTGATGCCCGTACGAAACCGCATCATGCACCGGAGTTGGTGACGGATGCAGCAGTGAGTGCCAAGGTGGATCGGTTATTTGCGAAGAGTGGGAGTTTGTATGGGCTTAAGGGTTGAGCGTCTTTGTAATAAGATTAGTCTCGGATGCTTAGCTATTTTCATGATTATGCTTTGTTTTAACTTTTTTTAATCAACAAGGATCGTTAAGGCCGAGCGATTACCATTGTGAACCACTTGCACCCAGTAAATCCCCGGTACCCATTGGTTGGTATTAATATCTTGCGTCCCGCTCAAAGATTGAATGGGTTTACCTGCGGCATTGTAGATCAATAATTCCACCGCTGACCAGTCTTGAATATCCGCATTTTGTACTTGCCAATGATTTGGGCCTAGCCTATGTGAGGTGTACTTTGTTGCAAGCGGATAATTCAAATACTGGACCTCAGAGAAACTAAAGGCTCCATCCCAATCCAGCTGACGAATACGATAGTAACTGCTAGTGCTTATTTCACGATCCAGGAAGTGATAAAAACGAGCCTCGTTTTTGGCGGGCAACTCCTCTACTGCCGCCCAATTTCGGGCATCGGTACTTCTTTCTACTACAAAGGAGCGAAGGTTCATTGAGGCCACAATCTCCCAACGGACTAAGGCTTCTTTCTCAGGGGTCAGTTGTACGCTCACCGCTCCCCAGGTCACGGGTAAAGGAACCAATACGGTGGTTTCCAATGGCCCAATATCAGGCGCGGCACCGTAAACTCGGTCGTTGCCAGCCAGATCAAAGGCCAAACCTACATCTATAGCGGCATTGATGAGCGGAGAGCTTTCGGTGGGTAAATAAGCGCTACTACTTACGTTGGTTAATAATGGGTCACTGTCCAGATTATTACTGATGGTATTCCCTTCCTGGCCATTGAGGTTATTAAAATCTGCTGCATTATAATAACTGCCAGTATAATGCAAATAGACGGCCTCTGCCCCCGGCTCATTACTGTAGAAGGCGTTGTTCTGAATCGTATTCCCACTCACCCCACCTGCTGTATCATCAAAAATCACCAGGGATGTGCCTACATCGTAGGAATAATATTCCACATTGGGATTTTTGCCCGTATTGATAACCACATTATTACGAATGCTATTCCCGGTAAGCTGTATGGGATAACCGTAATTCCGGATTAAAAAACCAGCTTCATCTGTGTCGTAGATCAAGTTATAATCGTAGCGATTATCCTCGCAAACTAAGCCTGGCTGATAGATGCCAAGGACAAAGCCGTGAGCTGTTGCGTCATTCTTAGCGGGTGACTGCCGCATGTTTCTCATGACATTGTGGTGTATCCAATTGTTGTTGCCATTGATCTGGCTAGCGGTGCGGCAATTGCTGGCGATGTTATTGTAAAACTCGTTGTACTGGCACTTTCCGTATATGCCGTCAGCACCCAGTGGGTGAGCATAGGGAATATCTGGTGCTGAAATGCTATTGTTATAAATCAGGTTGTTATTTACGCCAGCTGCTGCGGGATCATCGCCTAGTAATTCGATGGCATTGTGTGCCCAATTTTTGAAGATATTGTCCCTGACAATGCAGTTACTCGCACCATTGCGAAGTCGCACTCCATCCTCGCAACCGCGCTCACTGCCCTCGCCGTGCATGAAAGTAAAGTTGGAGTCAAAGTTGTTATCGATAAACGATATATCAATACATGTTCGCCTAGATCCTTGATTATGATATTCTATAACAAGTGCTCCACTTACACTAGAGTGGCCAAGCGAACAATTGCTGACCTCAATGTGCTGTCCACCAATAACACAGAAAGAGGCTCCGCTTCCTCCTCTAAAATCAATATTTTCAAATTCCAGGTAATCCGCCCGATCAATAAGTGTGGCGTAGTATTCAAGACTACCCTTAATGGTACTGTATAACAAGGCCGGGTTGCTGGGTGCATAAAGGTGTAAAAGATAGGTGGGTTCATCTTCGTAAAACCAATATCCGGTGGCTCCTTCCTGGTCGGTATCACCTACTTTATCTAAGGAGTTAGCTCTTAAAATTTCATTGCCATCAATGAAAAGACGGCCGGGTGGTTCAGGTGTACTGAGTGTCCAGATGTTGGGAGAAGTCTCTGTCCATAGCATTGGATCACTGGCATTGACTACATCATCAATATTAGTAATTATCGGCAATGGATCACCTGGATTGCCGTAGGCATCAAAACGAATGGGTTGTGCACTTGTCCCAGAAGTGGTAAGGTAAAGCTTTGACACCGTCCAAACCTCGCCCCGTTTCAGCAAAAAAACATCTCCGGGGCTATTGACTTCCCGAATCTTGAAAAGATCTTTCCAGGGTGTCTCGCTGCTCAAGCCATCATTGCCGTTGTCACCACCAGAGGCATCTAGATAGTAGGTTGTTGCCGACGAATAACAACTACAAAAAACAAACATTACAAATAAGAGAGGTCGCATCAAATAAAGTTTGATTAAAACGAATAGAACAAATCAAAAAGAATTAGCGCTCTTTGAACCTCTTTTCCCAAAGGTTCGTTCTATTGCTTTGCGTTACTCCTAAATGACTTCTCCAAGATACCAAAAAAAAATGCGTAGAGTCCTATTCTTAATCGTTGGTCTTATTGCCTTGTTTCCACTGCTTTCTAGTGCCCAGACCAACCATACCATTAGTGGTTACATCACTGATGCTGCCAGTGGAGAGACCCTCATTGGAGCTAATATCTATGTAGCTGATAATCCTGAAAAAGGGACCGTAAGTAATGTTTACGGCTTCTACTCCCTGACTTTACCAGAAGGCGACTACAATCTAATTATCAGCTATTTAGGATTCAGCAACCAAACAATCCCTTTAAGCTTAAGCGCTAAAAAAACACTGGACATTGCCATGAACGAAGGCGTAGCTTTAGAAGAAGTCGTCGTCGTTGGTCAGCAGGAGGATAAAAACGTACAGGACACCAAGATGGGGACGCTGGAAGTCTCTACCGATCAGATCAAAAAATTGCCGGCCTTACTGGGGGAAGTAGATGTTTTAAAGGCTATTCAATTACTCCCTGGGGTACTGTCTGCGGGCGAGGGCAGTTCTGGCTTTTATGTGCGGGGCGGCGGCCCCGACCAAAACCTGGTCTTACTAGATGAGGCTACTGTCTACAACTCTGGTCATTTGTTGGGCTTCTTTTCTGTTTTTAACCCTGACGCGATTAAAAACACGACTCTTATCAAAGGGGGAATGCCTGCCAATTATGGTTCTCGCCTCTCTTCTGTCGTCGACATTCAGATGAAGGAAGGGAACAAACAACGCTATGAGGTAGATGGAGGAGTAGGAATCGTCGCTAGTCGGCTTACGGTGCAAGGGCCAATTGCCAAAAACCAGTCTTCTTTTATCCTCTCGGGGCGAAGAACGTACGCGCTGGATTTGGCGCAGCCCATTATCAACAACACCAATTTTGCGGGGACCAACTACTATTTCTACGATCTGAACACCAAGGTTAATTACCGCATATCAGATCGGGACAGGATATTCCTCAGTGGTTATTTTGGCCGTGATGTGCTGAAATATCGCAGTAGTGTTCGTGACTTTTTTTTTAACTTGCCTTATGGGAATTCTACAGCCACCCTGCGCTGGAATCACCTGTTTAATGATAAGCTCTTCTTCAATCTGTCTGCTGTTTACAATGACTATGATTTTGGATTTGAAGGCGGACAGGCGGATTTTTCTGTTGATGTAGCCAGTGGTGTTCGTGATGCCAACCTGAAGCTTGACTTCGACTTTTTTCCTAACCCAAAGCATAGCGTCAAGTTTGGCGTCCACTACACTTATCATAAGCTTACGCCCAATATTGCCAATGCCACCAACGGCGAGGAGACCTTCTCCAACAATCTGGAGCCTAAATATGCGCATGAAACCGGTAGCTATGTGCTTGATGATTGGAAAATAAGCTCGCGCCTGAGTATCAACTACGGAGTACGCTTCTCTACTTTTACGCAGCTAGGCCCCTATGTTTCCCCCTTTGATGGCGCCATTTACACCAAGAACGAACCTGTGACTACCTATACCGGATTCGAGCCCCGCCTAAGTGGGCGCTATAAACTGGGAGCGGCAGCGAGTTTGAAAGCGGGCATAACCGTCACAAATCAGTATATCCACCTGGTCAGTAACTCTACCTCTACCCTACCCGCCGATATTTGGGTACCCAGCACTGAAAAAATCAAACCACAGCGAGGCATTCAATACGCCCTTGGCTATTTCCAAAACTTCCAGGACAACACCTACGAAACAAGTGTAGAAATCTACTACAAAGACCTGGACAATCAAATTGATTACCGCGAAAACTACGTCAACAACGCCGCTGACGACCTGGAAGACGAGTTTGTCTTTGGCCAGGGCGAAGCCTATGGTGCAGAGTTTTTCATCAACAAACGCAAAGGAGCACTTACTGGGTGGATTGGCTATACCTTATCCAAAACCGAGCGGCAATTTCCAGACATCAACGACGGCAATCCATTCCCTGCTGTTTATGACAGGAGGCACGATATTTCTGTCGTTGCCAATTACCAGCTGGCTCCGAAATGGGAGGTCGGTGGCGCTTTCGTTTATGGCACCGGACAGGCGTATACGCCTTTGCAGAGTCTTTATTTTATTGAGCAAAATTTGGTACAGGAGTATGGTGTTCGCAATAGTGCCCGCATCCAGCCTTATCATCGCCTGGACCTTTCTGCCACTTTCACCAACCGGCCAGACACCAAGGACAAGCGTTTTCATTCCAGCTGGGTTTTCTCTGTTTATAACATTTACAACCGTCGGAACCCTTTCTTCATCTACTACGACTTGAGTACTGACACTGCGGCGGGTACTGCGCAGGCTAAAGCAGTTCGCGTGTCGTTGTTTCCGGTAATTCCAAGTATCACTTGGAATTTCTCATGGAAGGGGAAGTAAAAATCTCAGCGTAGTAGAAGTTTTCCCTTCTTGGTGACAACCTGACTACTATAAGTAATACGCTATCGTTTGTGGAGCTTGCCGATTGGAGACAAGCAAGGAGACATTTTCGAAAGCCGCCAATAGGTAAGCTAGTTCAGGTTTAGTAAAAAGTCTATAGTTATTCATTTCTATAAATCTAGGGGATATCTAGGAAACAACCTTTGCACCCTTACACTTTTCCAACCATTACACCCTGCGTTAAACCTCCTCTTGAAAAGTATCTAAACTCTTATACACCACCTTGTGAATACGCTCACGCAAGCCCATTTTTTGCAATCTATTATTGTACTTATCCGGGTGAATACGGTTGGAAAGAAAGATGAAAACCAAGTCATTATCGGGGTCAGCCCAAACGCAAGTGCCTGTGAATCCGGTATGGCCAAAAGTTTCTTTAGAAGCCCCATAAGGTTGTAGTGATTTGGAGTGACCAGCCAAGCGATCAAAACCAAAGGCACGATAGTTATAGCCGTTGCGGCTGGTGAACTTTTCTACCGTAGCAGGCTGTAGGTACTCTTCTCCGGCGTAGCTTCCTCTATTCAGCAGCATCTGGAATACCACGGCCAAATCTCGGGCGTTACTAAACAATCCTGCATGCCCTGCAACTCCGCCCAACAGCAAAGCACTTTCGTCATGCACCTCGCCACGTACCAACTGATGTCGCCATTTTTTGTCTTTCTCTGTAGGAACGATCTCTTCCTCGGGGATTCTTAATCCAGGGCGATACTGAAGGCGACGCAAGCCCAATGACTCATAAAAATGCTGGTTGAGAAACTCATCAAGGGGTGCTCCACCTACCTCTTCCGCAACTTGTTGCAACAAAAGGAAATTGACATCACTGTACCGATAAAAAGGACGGCGCGCAGTACGTACTTTTCCAAGTTCTTCCAGCAGTCCCTCTCGTACACCATTCTTGATGTATAGGTCTTTACCAATGGCGGTTAGGTACTCGGAATTCTTCTCTACCGTAAAAAGGTCATCCTGGCGCAACCATTTTGCAATCGGAAGGTTGGCCTGCAAGCCTGTGTGATGAGCTAATAAGTGCCGTACCCGTAGGTATTTGAGTCCACTCCTATTGTAAATTGGTAAATAAGACTGTAGCCGTTGCGACAAATCAATTTTCTCTTTGTCGTAAAGCTCCATCAATGCGAGTGTTGTACCTGCCGCTTTTGTCAACGAAGCGAGATCGTAAACATCTTGCGGATCAACAGGCTGTACTTTGTCGTAAGTGTGATAACCAAAGGTTTTATCATAAACGATTTGCCCCCCTTTAGCTACCAATACCTGACAGCCCGGGATGGCTTTTTTGCGAATAGCTCGTTGCACATAACTATCAATGCTTTCCAATTTTGCACGGTCGATACCCGCAACTTCGGGCGGTGCATGCCCCAGGCGAGAAGCAGCTAACATTCCTCCTGATGATAAAGTCAAGTTTTGTGCACCAAACAACAACTGAGCAGCCATGGCCTGCGCCGTGGGGGTGGCATCAGGCAAGAAGAGAACAGGAACAGGCAGCTTGGATAGAAAATCGTCAGGCGCTGAGCCAAAGAACATCACGACCATAGGGTGCGCGGTATACAGTTTCATGAAGCCTTCAAAATCCGTTCTTAGCTCGACCAGGGAAGCATTGTCCAACAGCAATACAACCGTCTCTTGTACTTCGCAATCTTGAGAAAGCGTTGGCAAAATATTCTCCCAGCTAAATTCTCTGAAATTCGTCCTTTCTCCTAAATCTTTGCTAAAAACAGGAAAAACGGTATTAAACGGACGAATGAGTTTGATGTTTTGCGCTGGGTCCAGCGGCAATGTGTTTCCAAAGTTATGGTTCAAGGAAATCTGTCTGGCATTTTGCTGCCAGTCTGCAAAGGAAATGGTGTCTAGTAAATGGCCAGCCACAGCTACACTGCTTTTTCCACCAACTTCGATTTCCGGCAACCAGTGATCATCAAATAACTCAGAGTCCTCCTCCAGGCGATCCAGACCATAATTATCGGCAATCATAGAGGTATCTACCCCGCTAGCTTCTACACCATCAAGAGGAAACGGCAGATAGGTACGAAAAGCAAAAAAGCAAAAGAGGCCAGCGCTCAGCGCTACGACTACCCGAGAAGTTGTATTCATAATCAGTTTGGGGCTCGCGAGAAGACCAAATCCAAGTGGATAAGCGAAAACGCCAAAGGCATACTTACACCTAAGTATTGGTAATCTCCCCGTTTTATGTTTGAAGTCAGTATCCAAGTAAACTATGAAACCTGTCTAAAGTATTTCCAATACAAGCTCTGAGTAAGAAAAACTTCAGACCGTTTCTATCCCTATCAACGGAGGATTGCCCAAAAGGATAGTTAAAACTTTGTTAAAACTTCAGGTTTGACACAAAGATTATTCCTCTTCCTCTCCCCTTGTTGCCAAACCTGCCAATTGTCCGGCCAACCGATGACAAGTCAACCCTGGGTTTTTCCAAAGCTCTTCTGAGCTAAAGCTTAGCAACTGATAGCCCGAAAGGTGCAACCGATCTTTCTGCCAGTTTTCCCAATCGAGTGTCGTCACATTCCCCTGGGCCAAGAAACCATCCGTAAGGAGAATTATTTCATTACCACCGGGAGCTCTTGCTAAAAGTACTTTTTCTTGTACTCCTCTCACATTGGTAAAGTTCCATTTCCAGTCTGGCAACTGTGCCTGTAATCGATGGATAAGCTCCCGAGGAAGGGAATCAGAAGCTGCCTTTCTTGGTGTAGAGAGTGGCCAAATCTGTCTTATTCTATCTATCTCCGCATAGTCGTTCTCACTTACCGCATGCGCCAAGCCAATCATTAGTGTCTGCAATTGCTCGCCAGGGCGATCAGACCAGGATTGCCGAACGCTTATTTCATCAAGGGGCAACGAATTCAGAATATGAACCGTTTGAGCACGAGAGAGAACTTGCTGTAACACCTCCAAACTAGCTCTTTCACTCGCTTGATTCAAGCGAGGCAAAAGTGAGGACAGGTGCCCCTTATGATCGACAGGACCATAAACCGGGCTATAGATAACAACCTCGAACTGCTGCGACAAGGCATCTGCTGCATGCAAGATGGTCAATCCATTTCGTTCTAATTGTTGTACCAGTTCTGCTCCGGCGCTTCTTTCCTTCTTTATTCGGAACAACAACTGCTGGATGAGGTCACGCTGAGCAGAAGTGAGGGTAATTATCCCTACTCGTGGGAAGGTTTTCAAACCTTGTTTCTCAATGTCATTGAGTAATTTCAGCAGCTCTTGGACTTCTACCTCATTGATTTGTTCTTGCTCTGAAAAGCGGCCATCGACTTGATGGAAAAACACCTGAGGTTGATTGCTACTCCACCGTTCTGCCAAACTAGGTACTTGCTCATCAGTACATACTACCGTTGGGATATTTCCTTTCTTCAAGTAAGCAACGACTCCATCATCGCTAAGTGCCAATTGATTCGTATCTGCTACTACGGCCAGCTGTTTGGCTTGGCTAATAACATTTGCGACTTCCGACCGGTTTAAATCCTGTGCTTTCTCTAAAACCACCAGATCATAATAAGGAACGAGGTCTGCAGCGACTTCTGGGTTAGCAAAACTAATCGGGAAGCAATTTACCAGCTGTTCCCCATGTTCCACCATTAATTGCTCCATGCTTTCAGGCCAGGATCTCAGTGCCGACTTGATTTGTTGGTGGCCTTTATTTCTGCGGCTGACCCATTCGTTCTGAATAAACCCGGGTAGCTGCGACCGCAATTGCTCTACTTCCTCAATATACTGTTCCCGTACTGCCGAATTTAACGGAGAAAATGGCGTGTAATTCTTTTGCAAGCATTCATGGAAATACCAACTTGAAAAAGCCGCCTCCCAATCATTGGGCCGGGAACGAAGAATGGCCTGGATGGTTTTGCGACTGATTTCAGACAGCGAGAACCAATTTCGTTGCCAGTTATAAAAAGCTTCGTATTGCAAAAGACCCTCCTGGCTACGCTCCAGTTGATCAATAATCTCTTCCAGGTACTTCTGCTGCCTGGTCAGCGTCAACGTTTTTGACTGCAACGGAAGTTGGTAAAGTCCGCTAGCGTTAACTTCATCAATATAAACTTCCAGGTCTCTTTCCAGAACTTCAATCCCTGATGCGACATCCAACTCAGAGATGGCTGTCTTGAAATTCAGGCGTACCATTTCTTCCTGCACGCCCTGAAAAAGTTGATTCCTCCAATTATCCAGGGTCTCCCGAAACGCGATCAACAAAGCTCCTATTTTATCAAAGAGCTGCCGAGGTTTCTGCTTGGGCCAGGCAAAGGGGAAAGGATCTAATTCTGTATGTAGATCTCGCAAGGCCTGATAATCAGCTTGCAAGGCATTCTTTTCGTCAAGTGCCTTTTCGTATTTTTTCGAAAAGCGGCTATAAATTTTCAAAGTACGGTCACCAGAACGCAGTGTGTCCGCCCCGTAAGCATTTTGGCTGTCTTCCAACCGTTGCTCCAGGCGCTCCAACAAATTCCTTAATTGCAAATATCGGTGCTCATGAAAACTAGCCAACTGATCAGCATACTGGCTTTGGGTCCGTACATAACGCTGATGAAGTTTTCGGGCCAGTGCGAGTAATCGCTGGCTTGTTGTTTCTATAAACTGCTGGCTTTCTGCCAAATCCTGGTGAATAAATATCGCCGCACTGAGGTTGCTTAAAGGATGGTGTAAGGTACCCAGTTTTTGGTGCAGCGGCTTGGTTGTCAGAAGCGCTGTACTGATCTCCTGGTATTCTTTAGGAAGAAACGTGTACTGAGCGGCATTAAGTTGGCTTGCCAAAAGCTCTTTGCCCTCCACGCGAGCATAGTACAAATAAAACCCGAGAAGATCGGACCACGATTTGTCGCCAAAAATTTTCTTCCGCGATGCATCGTACCATGCATCATATTGTCGCTGCAAGCGATTACACCGGCTCAAGGTGGTTCTCCATCGTAATGGGTCATAAGTTGCCGTAGCTGCTTTGTTTTTATCAAAGGTGGACAACAAGCCTTTTACAATAGGTAAATCTGTAACCGGATCTTGCCAAAGCAAGCTAAAGCCGTTTAGTGCCGATACTTTATTGAGCTGTTGGTGCAATGTTTCCAGACTTGTTTTCTTCCGCGAAATGACTAAACAAGACTTCCCTTCCACCAGCGAAAGTTTAAACAACTCGGAGCTGATCGCACTTAACCCAGATTCGGGGTTTCCTTCTGCCAGCGTATATCTTTGTCCGTAAACCTGCTTGAAAAAATGATATTGAGAAGGTGCCAAACGAGATAAAGACAGGTTCCCAATGGCCGATTCTTCGTGCGTAAAGGGCTCATGCCAATGTACTGGCAAACTGCTATCCGAGCTTCGCCAATGCGTATCATCAAGGGTTAACCTAGCCGACCACCACAGCTCTCCTTCTCCTGCTGGTTCGATTTCCAACGTCGGCATTTGAGCCAATGCTGGCTGCCAGCTAGAAGAAACGAATTCCGTTTTCTCGGAAAGCTCCTGAGCAAATAAACTGAGTTTTTGCAAGGAATCAGGAGAAGGCTTCAGCGCCGCCTCCAACACTCCTTTCCAATCATTGGACGCTGTCTCTTCTAATTCTCCGACCAAGCTTCCCTGCACTTCTCCAGCAAAACGCTCTACTGTCTTTAACAACCAATGTGGGCGGCTACTCACGGGTGGTTCAAGCAAACAAGCCCAACGAAGGAGCGGTATTTGGGTCAGCTGCCCCATTTCTTTACGCAACAGATAGGGATAAGTAAAATAGAGTACATGCCGCCCTTCAAGACGACGAGCAGACCTTTGCTCATTAAAAAAGTGCCAAAGTTTTTTCTCCTGATCAGAACGTGGTCGAAGCGTGATTTCTGCAGTGCCTGTAGTAAGTAAAGACTTTAACCAACCGTAGGCTAAATCTGTTTCCTCTACCAACATCATCCAATCCAAGAAATTATTTGCCCTTATCGTTTCGATCATAGTACTAACATGGAAAGCGGTGAGTGGCCAAAACCGGCCGACCGTCAAAAATAGCTAGGGTAACTTAATTGCACAACTATTCCTTTGCATTTGTCTGAGATTGGCTATCGGAAAAAAACTTTGATGAATGCCAGTATCAAACAATCTAATACTGGCACCCAAAGATCCAAGTAAGCGACGGTAAGAGCGTGTTTGGAACTTGTTCCTACTGCGAATCAAGGACTTACAAACCTGACTTTACATCAAATTCTCATTTACCTGAGGTGATCGTCGTACCTCCTCGAAGTTGACCCGCCAAACTCGAATTTAGGCGCTTCACCAGAACTCTAATCCCTTGATTCTCGTGACGAAACCGTCTCAAACAAGCTCTAAGCTTACTCTACCATACCGCCGCTGATTTTTTCGCCATCGCGATACATGTATTCTACCATCACATTTCCTTCAGGATCATAGTCTCGTACCAAACCATCTAGCTGACCAGCTTTGTAGGAAGCTTCTTTTTTGAGCTTGCCATCACGGTAGTCGTATTCTCGCAGCACACCGTCCAGCTCTCCGTCCTTATAGTTGGCGGTTAGCTCCTCACGGCCAAAGCGGTATTTTCCCCAAGGGCCATGTAGTTTATTGTTTTTGTAAGTAGCCATCAACTCCGCCTGGCCACGTTCGTTAAACTCCATGTATACTCCGGTGTACATGTCTTCAACAAAGCTGATCACCTTCACGGGAAAACTGCCCTTTGCACCGTAATACGCCCAGCTACCATTCTTTTTGCCATTGACCATGGGACCAGCCTCCATTATTTTACCTTCTGGTGAATAAAGTGTTGCCATGTTTGCACTTGTACCCGAAACAGGTGTTATTTCATAATCACTTGCCGAAGAAGATGCTTCGGTGCCAGCAGGAGAAGCAGTAACAGGCTCTGGTGAAGTGTTGTTTTCACAACTAAACAACATCGCCAACACCAGCACTAAAGAAAAAAACGTTTTCATCGTAGTAATTTTTGATATTAAAAAAAGTCATTAGCTATTCCGCAAAAATAACGCTATAAATGTAAGGGTCTTCTTATTCAATTTGCTAATTTTCCCAATAAGGTCTATTTTTGATCCTCGGCAATACTTTGCAACTTTCGCAATAGTGCCTTCGTACAACAGCAGGAATGAACGCAGAAAATTTCATGGAATACCTGGCCCAGCCAGCTAAACTGTACCAACTACCGTATCAGGAAATAAAAAACCTGGTTCAGGAATACCCTTATTCTGCCAACCTCCGCCAGCTACTTCTGCTCAAAAGCAGGATCGAAAAAGACCCAAAGTTTGAGCAATACCTCCACAATTTAGCGGCACACACTTTCGACAGGGAACATCTTTACTCCTTTATCCACAATAAGCTCCCACAGTTACTCGAATTAAATACAGCGCCAGAAGAACGACTGGAACTCAAGGATCTTGCCCAGCTTGACCTTGAAGAGAAAGTGCCTGTTTTGTTGGATGAGTTTGAAGCTAAAATTCCAGAAGCCCCTTTCGAAGTCGGAAATCTTGAAAGCGGAAGTGGGGAATCGGAAGTCGGAAGTAGCGAGATACACGAAGAGCCAACAGAGCACGTGC
>NZ_JBOEFX010000106.1:659-13824 GCF_050633125.1 Lewinella sp. | reverse complement strand
GGCGCAACGAAAAAACGGACACCTTATGAATTGGATACTATTCGCATTGTCCGGTTACGATCCGGACAGCGATGCACGAAAGCCCCGTACCCAAACGGACACGGTCAAAAAGCGGACAACAAAACGGACAACCGACCTCCCCGACGATGTAAAGCCGAATCGGATTACTAAGAAACCCGAGCGGTATATCCGCGAAAATACGGACACCCACACCTGGCAACAAGTAGGCAATCGGACAGACTTTGGGCAACGCAGTAGCAACCTGCTCCCGGAAGAGGCCGAATACTTAGAAAATACCAAGAATTACCTGGTAGAGAAGGGGAGAATCCTCAAAGTCCTTTGGGCCAGTGGTATGACTGCTCAAGAAGCTGCCAATAGCTTTACCGAGCGAGGCTACAGCTACGAAACCGTCCGCCGTTACTGGACCTTGTTTAACCGTTTCTGTACCTCCCCTACTGAAACCGATAGGGGGGAGGAGGAATAGGGCAGGTAATTACAGGTAATTCGCCCTGTTTGAAATGTAATTAATTTAATATCAATGAATTACAATTTTTGTAATTACCAGTTACCACAGGTAGTTGACTGGTAATTGTAGGTAATTCGCACGCCAAAAACGATCACAAATGCAATATTTAGTCATTTTAACCCTACTGATTTACTTCCTGGTGCTGGTCAAAATAGGCCCGCTTGCCGCCCTTGTTATCACTGCGGTATGGATCATCGGATGTATACTGCTTTACACCCGGATGAGCTACCGGCGCAAGCTTCGCCACTATGGCAATCGCCTAGAGAACATCTACGAGTGGCAGCAGTCTTCTAAAGACAAGAGGGTAGTGGTACGGGCACAAAAGCACGAAGAGTGGCTCCAACTGTCTGGCAACAAGATGGACGTTCGTGTGCTCAAGATCTTTTACCAGGATACGCATAACCCCAGCGAGACTTGGGAAGAGTACACCGATAGGGTAGCGGCCACTATCGCCAATGACCGCATTCTTCGTCACCAGGAGATCGAAAGCTCCCAGGGGCGCGACTATTACCTAAGAGAAATGCATGGCCAGCAAGGCATCCGTTTCCCCGAAGAGCCCGAACCCGTAGACACCTGGACCCGTTTGTTCACCCGCAAAAAGCAAACGGCATGAAAGAGCAGCCCATTACCATCAAAGTTTCTAAAGAAAAAACCACCAATTACCAGCGAAATACCACCGCGTTTGAAACCCTGCGTTACGAGGAAGTAGGTAAGTCGTGGTTGTTGAACAAAAAGAGGGAAGTAGGAGAGTGGTTAAACAACGTTCACCAGACCCTCACCCTTACGGTGCAAAAGCTACGGGTAAAATGGCAGGTAATTACCGGTAATTCTTTGGTGAAAAAGACGCTGTGGCTGGTAAGTGGCTGTTTCGTGGTAGGTAAGGACATCCTAGTCATCATTTATTACGTAGTGCTAAGCTGTCTGGAAGTCACCTGTCTCTTCATCGGAGCCCTCTTGCGGCCTGCTCCCCGAAATACCACCCATACCCGACCTACCCGATCAAAAACCAAACCTTTCGAGCCTCCCATCGACGATGAATGGTGGCGAGAACGACCAAAGCCAAAACCCGCTAAGAAAACCCGGAAGATTCGGGTGATTGTGGAGGTGGAGGAGTGACCACAATAGCTACCTAATTTTTTATCCAATCACAGGTTCCTCCGCAGTGCTGACCGCCACCACCAGGAAGTAAGTCGAGGCGAGCGGGGGAGCCCTAAAACTAAGTGAAAATGAAAAACACTTCTAATTTCCAAGAAATATTAACCGAATATGAAGCTACAAGCGACTCGCTAAAAAGAGTTCTCTTTTATGTTGGAGTTGCCAGAGTACTTGATCGATTACTTAGATCAAAAAGAATAAGTACTTATATGTCTGATAAAATAATAGCTTCTTTTGAGCTATCTGAAGATGAAAGAATCGCTTGGGTAAATATTAGTATGGCGAAGATAAAATGGGACTAACTCAAGTATGCCGCAAGCACACGGACAACTAAAAATCACTCTCAAGCTCACCTTCTCCGAACTCCGCGCCCTCCACTACTGGTTGATGGAGATCATGGCGCATAGCAAGGAGCTGGTGCGCCAGAGCTTACACTACCGCATCCAGATGGAAATCCTGGGAGAGGTATTGGTCAAGAAGATCCATCCCAAAACCTTAGTCGATACTGGCCGTCCATTCAACATCAAGCTCAACTCGGTGGAATGGATGGCCATCCAGGCGGCGATCTATAACGGCTGGGGGCGATTTTGCCTCGATCTCTATGTGCAGAATGCTGTGCGGAATATTTCGCTGAATAAGCTGCCTAAGCTTAGTGATTATCAGGCGGGGTATTTGATTGCGCCGGATGGGTGGGAGGAGGAGTGATTAAATAGCCACAAATTCATAAATCCCATAGTGGCTTTCATCCCCGCGTGCCTTAGCCGCTTTGAACTTCTCGTTTACTCGCTTTTGAGCATTATAAATATCCTCTGCGCCATCAATTTTAAGGCGATTTGGATTCAACAGTCTTGGAGTAGACATAATCACTACACCACTGGCATGGTCCCAAATCTTAGGGGGCAACTGCTCTGGGCCATGAACGATCAAAAATACATCCAGCATCCGGTGGCGGTATTCGATAAGAATGTCTTTTAGGCCGGGTACATTGGTGGTGTTGGCCTCCAGGTATTGCATACAATCATCGAGCATGAGAATACCGTTGCGGTAATTGTCGTAGATGTTGATGAAGGTATCGTTCTTGCCTGGTGACGGGTTGTCGTCGCGTAACCGTGCCAACACCTGCCGGGTTTGGTTTTGGAACTTATAGTGGGCCTTGTTGGTCACGTTGATGATGGGCACATCGTGCCAGATTTTGGGAGCGCCAGTTTTGGTGACTAGCAAGCGCCGACCACCGATACCATCCATCAGCTGCTTGGCCATCGTCGACTTTCCCGTACCGTTACGGCCCCAAATGATGATCAGTTCGCAAAGCCGCTTTTCGGGCGGCTTGCGGACTGTTTTCTTTCTTGTCTTGCGTTTAGCCATACTACTTGTCCTTTTTTGCTTCCTCCTGAGCCTTTTTTATCTTTCCCTTGCTGTAAGCCATAGAGAAATTAGGGGCATAGATGGCCACCATGATGCCGATCAGGATAAACTCCAGACTCATCCGGGCCTGGTACTTCTTCACCAGTGCTGCCGTCACATCGAGGTAGTCACTGCTGATGTCCGATTTGTTATTGAACTTACGATATGCTTCGCCGGGTTCACGGGCCAGCATTCCGCAGCCCATGCCCATTACCCGGTCAAAGGTCATAATCATAAAAGTGGCCGTGACCTTATGCTCATCGGAATAATCCAGGTATTCCAGGTTATTCTTGTCGTCATTGGTGAGGGGTTCATCCGTGGCGGGTTCGCCCTCCGGATCTTCCCCTTCGTCACCACCGACGAAATCGCTTTCGTCTAAAAACTTGGGTGGCTCTACCTCTTCGCGTTTGACGCGCATTCGGTCAATCAGGCTTCCTACCGAGTTTTCGCCCTCGGGAGCAGCCTGCTCGCCGGTCGGTTGGTCAACGTGGTCTACGACGGTTTCCTGCTTCGGTGCTTGTTCTTCTGCGTTAGTCTGGCTTCCCATCGACTTGCTTTTTGTTGATTAAATACTGAATATCAATAGCCCGACTAAGTACCGTCGCTTCTCCTTCTAAGCGAAAAGTAGCTACGTAGACATTGGGCTTCTCGTCCGAAAAGTCAATCATGAGTACAGCCTGCCCTTCCTCTTCATTGAGGACTCCCCCGTCAGCTGCCGGTCGATTGAGGTTGTCGGCAAAGGATTTAATCTGAGGAAGAAACTGCTCCAACATCCCCATTGCCATTTTTTCGGGAGTCATGCTGTTGGCCAGGTTCTTCAGTTTTTCCAGTGGATTCATGCGCGTTGGTTTGGTAAGTGAAAATGATGAGATTGTTCTCCCTGCGGTGCCAGCTCTTACTTACTTCTTCCTGAAATACCAATTGGTTAATGGATTTGCGTACTCGCCGAGAAAGGTTGTAGTGCTCCCTTTCCGATAGTTTAGCCAGTTGTCTGGTGATCTGCCGTACCGTTAGGGGTCGCTTGGCAGCGTCCAGTATTTCCTTGATCCGGAAAGTGAGATAAGTACCGTAGAGAAGGTCTTGCATCATTTATTAGAGAAAATCGCATACAAATTTAATCAAATTAATTACATTTGTGTAAACAAATAAGTTATGTTTATAGAAGTAGAAAATATCACTTGGAGTGAAACCGGTAAGCGGGTAGACTTCAGTGTGACCGTTTTTAGCGGCGGCTTGTTTGGCAAAGGCGACAAGGAATGCTCCTTCAAGATGTTTGCGCTGGGCACTAAAGAGGCTTTGGAACGGTACCGTGACAAGGAAAGCGAATTGGCCGAAAAAGTAGCGCAAGCCCGCAGCAAATGGCTACAAACAGAAGGCAAACGTTATTACAATCACAGTATCAAAGGCCCGAGCTTAAACGTACGCATTTGGAAAAGTAAATACCAGACCTATGAATCCTGATGCCTGGAAAGAATTCCTCAATAGCTTATTCGTGAATGCGGATGGCAGCAGAAAATCAGCAGTAGTTAGTCTTACGCTCGAAGTTGGAGAGGGGAAATTGACACTTCCTGGAGTAGAAATCGCCCATACCGATACCCTCCAACAAGTATTCCTCAAAGTAGACCGGCTGTTTGCTCAATCAACAAACAGTGATGCAGCGGGGGAGCAAGAAGAGAATTTAACCGACCGGATAAAGCCGGTGAATGTAGAGCACATCCAGCATGGCAATACCGAATACATTGTCTACCGGATGAGTGATGAAAGCTTTCGAGTAGCAAAACCCAACGGTGAAGTGGTTACCCCCAAAACCATTGTCTACAATACCGTGGTCAAGAAATATCGAGAAAAATTCAATCTCGATTAACGTGTAGTGTTTATTTAGAAGTTGTGATTGATTTTGAAGTCCGCTATTGTTTAGCGGGCTTTTTTTTGATCTATTTGAATAATAGAGGCTTCGAGCGTTTACGGGAAAGATCAGGCAGTTACGGAAGAAAAGAAATGGGGTCATCGACGGCCGCGCCATGCCTTCAGCAAATTAATTCCGACGTCCCGATTTTTACTAGAGGGGTCGGAATTCTAGAATGAGGGGTAGATGGATAGGAATATGCAGCTTGAAAATTATCTTTTTTGTAAATTACGTTAAAAGAGGTATTTTGTTTGCACATAAGTAAGTTCTGCGCAACCCTTCGGGTAAAAAATAAAATCTAGAATGAATATCAAGGAGATAATACAATCAAATCCACTATTTCTAAGGACAGTACGGTTTACAGCATCGATATTTATTTTAATAGGGTTTGTTGGTTTTTTGGGAGGAGCTGCTATTGCAATAGGTTTTATTAACCCAAATTTTGAATTGCCGCTAGGTCATGTTACTTCAATTGCTGTTGATCGATATGATAACATATACTTGGGATTAGAATTTTATGGATATATACAAAAGTATAATAATGAAGGTGAATTTATAAAGAACTGGAGAGCTGTAGGTACGAGTGGCGGTGCTTTTAATATGTTATGTCAAAATGAAAAAATCATTACGAGCTCCGCTAGAGGTGATCTTATAACAGAATATGATTTGAATGGGAAACTGATTAATACTTCTAAAGATGCAAATGCATATCAATGGGGAAATAAGAACTCAGAAATTGAGGATAACCAAGGTAACATTTATAGACTAGATGGATGGATTTTAAGTAAAATAACAAAAACTAAAAAAGGTGGTGGTAGAGGGAATACTATTATTTCAATGGATCTTCTAAGATCGATATTTAAAGGACCAGAGCCAGCATGGTTGATTGCCTTTTTGGGAATACTCTTGTATAGGCTTTCTGTATCAACTACTGAAAAGAGTAAGCTAGAAGAAAAAATCGAAGCTACTTTTAGAAAGCTAGGCTTCATAGATAGAAAATAACAATGAATTCCAATAGTCAAAAAAGAAGTTATTTCTTAGACTTACCTAACAGGTCAGATCCTCTCTACCTTTCTCCCTCTCCACCAAATGCCCCGTGTCCCACCCCTGCCCCGTGACCTAAAATCGCCCCGGGGCGAGTTCAGGACATCTATTGCCGGACCCATTTTTGCCCCCTATCATTGTGTTCACAATTAGCAAGAAATGCTCTTTTAAAAACGCAATCTCATCCGATGAATCCTGTATTAAACGGAAGAAAGGGGCGCACCCCGGTCATTCCTCCCAACATGGTCAATAAACCAACGATTGTTGGCACCGATGGCCCGAATGCACAGCAATGGACGCCCAATGCCAGTCCGTACTTCGCTATTGAAGTAGACGCTACGGCGCAGGCACTGGTAGACGCTGGCGTGCCCATCCAGGTGGTACTTTTTGACACCAACCGTCAGTACCAGCAACGAACCAATTATTTCATGCCCTTGGAGCTGCTCATCAAGTCTCGTACCGATGTGAGCTACCAGGCACTGATCGACGACATCAACGAAGTGGCTGCGGTGGTAGATGTTTTGCAGATGCAACTCTGCAATTCTGACGATCCCAACTGCAATTTCAACTTCTTTCCATCACTGGATTTGATGTATTGCCAGCGCGGACAGAAGCCTTCCCTGATTAAGACGATCCACCCTGACATGGGGGTTTCCGAGAATCAGTATCACCTCAACCGAGCGACCTTCCAGGCCGATATGGTAATTACGCAGCGCCACGCACTGACGTTCACCATTCAGCCAGGAGAGAAAGCATTATTGGCCTTCTACCAGTCGATGGAGCTGGGCCGTAAATATTAAACCATTCTCATGCCCGGATTTAACACCGCAGGCTGGCAAAATGCGTCCGACGTCATTAGCCAGAATCAGCCTGCTAACAACAGCGGTTGGTTAGACCGCATCTTGGGCCGGGTTGACGATGGCTTTGATGTTTATGATCGGGTAAGATGTGCGGCTAATCCTACCGCTCCGGGGTGCTACCAGACAAGTGCTGGTGCCTCCGGAGCCGGAGGGGTTCCGCAAGACAATACCTGGCTCTATGTGGGCCTGGGCGTCGTTCTCTTACTGGTTATCGGTATCGTTATCATCGCACTAAAAAAGTAGAAGCCATGAATAGTCAACGCTCAGCATTGAGCTCTAAAAACACGGCGATTCGCCACATCAGTGGTGACAGTGTCCGAGGTATCCTGCCACAAGAAGACATCAAGGTTGTTGCGGCCAAGAATACGGCCAATGTCGATAATTCTGAAGTCGTCAACAACGAAATCGAGGAAGTGAATAAGTCGGAGGAACGGAATGTTCTCTGGTATGCCCTCGGTATCAGTGTTGGCGTGGTCTTGCTGGCCGTCGTCGCGCTCAAGTTCAAACTGATCAAAATCTAAGCGGTAGCCTATCGCTTTCATTCCTCAACATTAACGCGGAGCATCCGCTTACCAAAATTCTATGCTCATGTCATTCTCAAGTAACAAATGGGTCGGCGCACTGGCACTCGTAGTAGTGATCGCCGTTGCCGTCCTCATTGGCAATATGGCCACTGATAAGTACATGGAAAAGAAGGCTCCCTCTGTAGAGTAGTCTTTATCCAATAAAAAACAACGCCTTCGCTATTTCACTAAGGAACAGCACGAAAATACAATGCGATTTCGCTTCGCGGCTACTTCGTGGTTGTTTTCAAAATAGTTAAATAAACGCTTCATTTTAAGTGTTTTAACTATTTGGAAAACTCAGAAAAATCGTCATTTATTTTCTGCGCAATACGATGGTGAAATAGCGGAGGTGTAATCCTCACAAAAATGTTTGAGTATCCGATGATTTTTGGAGAAGACGGCGTCAAAGCCACCGTCATTGTCGCCACCGAGTGGACGACGATTATTTACGTTACTGTAGCCATCTTCGTTGGGATCACCCTGGCATTGATTGTGGCTAAAAAAGTAGCTGGATAATGAAAAAGGGAATCATCATCACGCTCATCGTTGTGGGTACCCTGATCGCAGGGTATTACCTATACACCTGGTCAGGTGGTGGTAGTTGTCCACCGGCACGCAACCCCAAGAAGTTTCCGGAGCCGTGGTTGGACAACAAAATCCCTCACGGAGATTTAGGTACCCTGGCTGAAAAGTACGTCAACCCCGTTTTGGGTAACGATGATACCCAAACCAACGGAGCGCTGATCGGTGGTTTTTTCAAAGGCATCAATGTCTATCCCTCCGATGGAGCGGCCAGGTACTACCAGTCCTATTTGAAGACTTATTTAAAAAGCTCGCAAGCGGTTCCTTACTGGAATATGATGGTAGGCGAACTGCTTTGCAAAACACAAGAATAAAATGGCGGCAATCAACGCAATTGTTACCGGCGCTTACGCAACCATCATCCAGCTAGAAGGTGGTGAGGTTACAACCTTGGCGAAATACCGGCAATCGGGTAGCTCTACGGCCATCACTGGCGTAATGCTGGGAGCCAATCAGCCCCTCATCCAAAACGATGCTGGTCAGATCGTTTCCCTGGTAGATCACCTGCGGAGTACAGGCGGCCAATTGATTGAAAAAACGGTCACGGGCGGCTATCAGGCACTCGTCATCTCTGGAGGTTCTACCAAAGACTTGACCAAGTACCAGCAAGAAGAAGAGACGGCTCTTTTGTCTGTGGCAGCAGCGAAAGAACTAGTGGCAGGCGAACTAGCAGAAGTGGTGGTACTTGATAACCAGCAATAAAAATCTCTGCGACTCTGCGGCTCTGCGCGAGGTACACAATTTTGGACATTCTCGCTTTTTGTAACCATTAATCAAATCAAGCTATGCAACTCATTTCCAAGTACGGCCCCATCATTCTGCTGACCATCGCTTTGGCATCACTGTACCTCCAATGGGCCACCTACCAGGCGGCTACGGCGGATTGTGGATGCCAGGATAAGCAGGTAGCAGATAGTGGAACGGGCCCAATCGTCTAAACTATGACTGCTAGTGCTAAAAAATGGATCATCGTTGTGGCTGCAGTAGGCTTGCTCTTACTACTCAGTAGTGAACTGGCCAAAGCTGCCAATGTGGTTGCACCCAACTTGGGTGTGGGTACCCAGCGTAAATCCTTTTTAGGACAGGCAGATCTGCCCCGAGGCATTCGCAACAACAATCCCGGTAATTTGAAGATGACCACCCCGCAGCAAGGCTGGTTGGGGAGCATCGACCGGGGGGAGAATACCGATGGCGTTTTTGAGCAGTTTGTCTTCTACGGCTACGGCCTGAGAGCTATGCTCAAGCTGATGCGCAACAAGATGACGCGCAATGGTGACAACTCCATCCGCAAATTGATCTACAGCTGGGCACCACCCGGCGAGAACAGTACCGAGAACTATATCGCAGCCGTGGAAAACGTCACCGGCATTCCGCAAAACCAGGTCATTGATGTGAATGATAAAGATCGCCTCTTTGCGATCGCTCAGGCCATCGAAAGCCAGGAAAACGAAAAGGTGGTGATGACGCGCCGCGATTTTGATAACGCTTACAACTTGATCTGATGAATGATCTAATGGAGATATTCAGAAGCAAGCCGGTACAGTATTTTTTATACTTCGTGCTGCTCATGCTCCTTGTCCGCTGGATTGGAAAACGATGTGATATCTAATGAAAAAACAACTGGTAATCGTGGTAACGTTGCTTTTGATCTTGCTCCTGATCCGCAGGGTTTTCGGAACGACCATTACCAATATTACCCGTCTGCTGCCCCGTCACGCGACCAAGACTTTCCCGAGTAGGAACAAGTCGCAGATTGAGCAGATTGTAGTGCATCATACTGCCGGAGCTGAGAACCAAACGCCCAAACAAGTCGCCACCTATCATGTTGGCCCCAACCACGTTTGCGATTCGGGATGTCCGGGCATTTTGTACCACTACTACATTACACGATCAGGTAAGATTTACCAGGTCAACGAACTCGAAACGATCGCCTGGCATTTGGCTGGGCAGAATACCCGCTCCGTCGGCGTGGTCCTGGCAGGTAATTACGATAACTATCCAGCGACCAGGGTACAACTGAAGGCTTTGAACAAAACCATCAAAGCCATAGAACGCAAGGTAGGCCGCTCTTTAGAGCTGACTACTCATCGGGGAGAATGTCCGGGCTGCACCCAGTGTCCTGGCGATTATTTACAGGCTCAAATAGCATCCGTATGAATCTGAGATTTTACTTCATCACACCGTATTACGAGGAAGCCGAGGCCCGCAGCCACGACTTCAATCTACCGTATATCAATGTGGCGGAGGAAGGGATCGCTGATGCTTGGAGCCAACTTACCGATGAGTATTCGGAGTACGACGGCTTCTTGGCTTACAACTCCAATGGAGATTTGGCAGGCCTGGAAATCAAGAAACTTCCCGCTCTAATTGTCTTCGATGTGGATCGGCAGCGGGCAATTTTCAAGTTGGAGAAAAACGAGATCACCCGTGAAGAGGTGCGTCAAGTTGCGCTTTCGGCTTGGAGCCTGACACCTGATCCACAAGATCAAGATAAGTACATCACCCAGTCAGGGAAGAATGTCAGTACCGGTCAGTTGCTCAATGCCAAGCCTTGCCCCCAATGGGTGCCCGGCTTTATGTGTAACGAATTCGGTACCCGCTCCTGGTCAGGTATTGGAAGTATTCTCAGTTGGGTATTGATCCTGGTATTGTTATTCGTCATCTACAAAATGGTCAAGTAAATGGGATTATTCTGTGGAAAAGTCTGCAACTGTAAGAACCGCTGTGAGAGCTACTTTCCTGGTATACCTTCATTGATTGATGCCTGCAAGAGCGCCTGCAAAGGAGACTCCAGCATGAACAAAGACAAGTTCTTGTGTTCGGGCAATATCGTTGACCAGCAAATAATCATCTCCTCGTTAGGTTACGATCCTTGTCTGGGAGATGATATTGATTTTGGAGACACGGTTGCCGGACAAGTTGCCGGTGCTGACGATCGGCAATGGGAACGACTACAACCCATTTTCTTAGGCTTGGGCTTGCTCATTATCGCAGCACTGGCCATTGTTTACGTCATCCGAAGATAAATGGACCCAATATCAGCAGTCGCCAATGCCGTGGGCAACATCTTCGGGCCAGACTCGATTTTCGGAGCCGGAAAACGCGCTCAATACGAAAACCTACCCGATTGGATCACACCCGATCAGGTACGACAAACCGATTACACCCCCTACGTCATTTTGATCGCAGGGACACTAATATTAATGATCATCATGGTGGTGATTTTGAGAAGTAAATAACGCGCTATGCCCACTTTAAATGATTTGAGCAACGTAAGGCTTCGTGGCCGCTTAGTAGGTGCCTACGATCCTGAGTATTGGGTGGAAGGAATAACTGATCCTGTCCCTCAAAGTGAGCTGTTCACTTATATCCTGGACAATTTAGGCGGTGGTACAGGCGGTGGCGAAAATGACATCACCGAAGCCGCTGGAACGCCCTCGGGCGCACCCGGTGCTGGTGAGCCGCAAGTTTACCAGGACACTACCAACGGCAACGTCTATACCTGGGATGGTACCCAGTGGAACATCATGGCCGTGGTGGCCAGCAATGGTCTGACTAAAGTAGGCAATGACATTGAATTGGGCGGTACGCTGGAAAAGAACACGACGATCAATACGCTGGGCTTTGACTTTATTTTTAACGCCGTCACGGGTGCGCTTGAATCAATCTTCAGAATGCGCCCTTCTGTAGGTTCGGTAGATATTTTCACCCAAGACACCAGTACGAATCAAGAATCCAGCTTTGGTCTTTTACCTCAGTCTGCGGTTATCGAGGTGAATGGTGTCAATGGTGTTCCCCAAAGCGAATCCTCGCAAATGACGATGACCCAAACGGTCTGGCAAGCGGTTGTCAGCCTGGGAGGGAAGATCAAAAACCGGCTACTTCTTGATGCTGATAGAGTTGAAGTGACAGCCGAACGGCTGGAATTCAAAATGGAAACGGCTCAAAATGGAGCGGTAGGTCATGTACTTACCCTGGTTGATGTGGTTTCAGGCCGTGCCGAGTGGCAATCTCCATCTGGTGGTAGTGGTAATGGTATTGATGACATTACCGAAGGCAGTGGTGATCCATCGGGAGCGCCCGGTGCCGGAGAACCAGCAGTCTATCAAAACACCGACAATGGAAGCCTCTGGATTTGGAATAGCCCAGGAGGTATTTGGATAGAGGTTTGTTTAAAAACGCCATTGGATACTTACGATTCAATCGCTGATGCAAGGGCTGCAGGCTTAGTCAAGGGTGATCAATTTAAACTTAGTCAGAGTAATACCGAGGGCGGTATTGCGGGGACAGTCATAGAACTATTATAAACGATGAAACAGCTACTTCTTTCACTATTGATACTGGTGGGCTTGAACCCACTGTTTGCCCAAACAGATATTGTGGCGGGTGGCGGTGAGTGTAAAGTCACTGGTGATCCAGACTTGCACCCAACACTGGGTAATGCAACACTGAACAACTGTTGGTTGGCTGTCGATGTGGCTACCGGCGACAAATACTGGTACAATCCGCAAGGCACTGCGGGTGACCGTTGGGATATTATCCCACCAGGTACAGATGATCAAAACCTAAGCCTTGCAGGTACGACACTAAGTATTGAAGACGGTAACTCCGTTGATCTGTCAGCACTCCAAGACGGCACTGGCACGGATGATCAAAATCTAACGCTAACCGGTACCACGCTGGCCATCGAAGATGGTAATAGTGTTGACCTGGCCACGCTCGATACCGATGATCAGACGCTTTCTCTTTCGGGAACGGAGCTGACTATATCTGAAGGTAATACCGTTGACTTGGGCGCACTGTCCGGCGTAGATACCGACGATCAGAACTTGAGTCTTACGGGAACAACGCTAAGTATTGACGATGGCAACGCTGTTGACCTTTCCGCCTTACAAGATGGGACGGGCACGGATGATCAAAATCTAACGCTAACAGGTACGACACTAAGCATCGAAGATGGAAATAGTGTTGATCTAAGCGCACTGTCGGGCGTAGATACAGATGACCAAGGTGTCGATAACTTCTCCCTTAGCGGAACGACGCTAACCCTGGAGATTGAAGATGACAGTCAAGCACCACATACGGTAGATTTATTCGGTCTACAAGATGGGACGGGCACGGA
>NZ_JBOEFX010000106.1:0-623 GCF_050633125.1 Lewinella sp. | reverse complement strand
GATGATCAAAATCTGACGCTAATCAGGTACCACTCTAAGTATCGAGGATGGAAACAGTGTTGATCTGGCCACCCTGGATACAGATAACCAAGGTGTCGATAACTTCTCCCTCAGTGGAACAACGCTAACCCTGGAGGTGGAAGATGATGGTCAAATACCACATACGGTTGACTTATCAGCTTTGCAAGATGGGACGGGTACGGATGATCAAAATCTGACGCTAACCGGCACCACTCTAAGTATCGAAGATGGAAACAGTGTTGATCTCGCTACTCTCGATACAGATGACCAAGGTGTCGATAACTTCTCCCTTAGCGGAACAACGCTAACCCTGGAGGTGGAAGATGATGGTCAAATACCACATACGGTAGACTTATCAGCTTTGCAAGATGGGACGGGTACGGATGATCAAAATCTAAGCTTATCGGGTAGTGTACTAAGTATTGAGGATGGTAATTCTGTAGATTTATCTGATTACGTAGGCAATAGTGAAGTGATTGCCCTTGTGACAACGGGGAACCCTATTGCAGAACATACTTCTGGTGATGGCACGGAGGTAGAACTCCAGGAAACAGTTACGACCATTGCGCTTGATGGTCCGAATTCTGAAATCAGATACACGG
>NZ_JBOEFX010000105.1:0-9749 GCF_050633125.1 Lewinella sp. | reverse complement strand
TTGAAGTTTCCGCTAACTCAAGGCTACACGCCGTGCTGGAGCGAAGCGAAAGCATGGACGTGTAGCTAAAGTTCCACGCATTATTTATACTAAAAAAGATCTATATGATTTCACTCTCTGGACTTTCAATAACTCAACATTTTTCAGGAATATATTTTTCTACTAATTCAGAAACCATTTTTCCATATAATTCAAAAGCAGCGTTATAGTCACTATCTAATAAATAATTGTAACCTTGTGTTATATAGCTATTATACAAATAATCATATACTTCATTAGAGTTGTGTAATTCTTCAATTCGAGAACAAATTATTGGAGCCAATTTGTAATAACTATATACATCCGATGGATGTTTATTCATAACCCATTCATCTCTGAAATTTCTAAATAAAGCAAGCTCAGGGCAATTATCTAATGGAATTCCTACATTTCGCAAAGTTGCCGTAGTTATATAACAGCCAGTATCTTTTTTCACTTTAGGTGTTAGTCTTTCGATAATCTCTCCGGGTCTTTCAAATTCTAATCCACTAGTTTCATATGAAGCGCCGTTATGTGATAACTTGAACATAATAGTATGATTAATATTTAAAATACGTTTCACAGCATTAATCCGAGCTCTTTTCTCCAATTCATATTCTTTTTTATTTGTTTTTTCAAAACCTAAAACCGCCTTAACATACTCATATTTGTGATTTTCCAGGTCAGTTCTATTCTTCTTGAGTATTTTGATCAACTCATCATCAGTTTTTTCTGATTTAGCCGTCTCGACTACTATCGATTGATCATAGAACCAAGTATCATTTCCTGAGTTAATATCTATATTACTTTCGTGATCCATAATAGTATATTTTTTGCTACTTATTTACGAATATAGTATCTTTCCCTGAGTTTATTGATATATTTTCTTCTCCTATTTGTTTGTCACTTTCATTAAAGTATTGAGTATTATTACCTGAATTTATTTCTATATTTTTTTTGATCAAACTAGTGTTACTATTACCTACATTCTTATCAGAGTATTTAATAGCGATGTAAATCCCTATCAAACCTGTCACTAATCCTATTGCAGGTTCCCAACTTATATCTGAAATAAACCATGCGAAAGACATCAATGTCACTACAATACCAGAAATTAAGACCACTTTTTTCTTTTTCATCATAGTTGATTTTTCTGGAAAAACATACTCCGTAAAATATGATATTAAAACATATTCCTGATACAAAACACTAATATATCTTCAAAAATTTTATTTCATCTCACCACTGTGATTTATCGTTGTTCTTTTATTGCGTGGAACTCAAGCCTAGGCGACGTACGTAGCGTAGCGGAGTATGTACGTCCTAGGCAAAGTTGTGTGCAGAATTAATTCTCTTTAAAAGGGTAAACTATCTGTAGAATAGTAGAATTTACCTGTATAAAAGAAAAACTCTTGCAGCATATTTTGAGTCAACTCATTTACCTCTTTGGAATCTGTTAGAAAATCAACAAACTTCTGATCCTCAGAGACGCATATCCTTAAACTCCGATTATCGCTTTCATACACCATTATGAGGTAATCAATTTGGTAGCTATCAAAATACCTACTTTGTACTAGATGATATAGCCTGTGTTGCATTTTTACCTTATGCTTATTCAACTGGATACCGAGTTTTTTCCAATCTTTTACAAGATCTTTCTCATACTCTGTTCGCAACTTGGAAAAGAAGTTAACATTCCACTTATGTAGATAATCATAGTTCACTAAACTATCTGCAAAACAGTTATTTTTGATGAAATGGATTTTATAGAAATCATCTTTTCCATTTACAATAAACCTATTTAAATAGTTGATTTCATCAATATCTGAACATTCAATATTACTCTCTTCAAAATGTAATTTAACGAAACCTGACTCGACGACTGAAATTAAATAGAATGAATAAAATGATTTATGCTCAATTCTTCGGTCTAAATTCAGAACTTCATAAGACAAGGATTTTACAAGTGTACTAACCGATGAATAAATTGCTTTATCATTTTGAATCCTCCCATTACTCTTATTCATTTCTTGAAATGCAAACAAGTCTTCATTGATTGAATAAATGGCTGCCAATTTTTCATCCTTTGACACTTCATCAATTAGTCTCTTCCTCCAAGTAGAGTCGTCTAGCATATGTGTTAGACGTTCATCATTAGTCCAATTTGACGTTGGAAAATAATCTGAATTGGGATCATTCTGATTTAACTTTTTTGTTAGAAAGGCCCAATCTCTCTCCTCAGACTTCTTTGAGCTTATTAATAAAGTAGTGTAAAAACGAATTTCATTTACCAAAGATACTTTATATGCAAGGATGTCTATCTCCCTCATATTATTGGTAGTATCATCTATATAATACCGATTACTTATTACATTCCAGCTTCTTGATTGCAAGTCTTTGCTAATACTATACTCAAGAGGAAAGCCTGTTTTCTTAATGTTCGCGATATAGTTATCATAATTTTTATTCATATTCTTCTCCTTTGTTTTCTTTCAGACTATGGGTTGCACACAACTCAAGCTACAACGCAGGCTGACCGAACGGGAAGCTTGTCGTGGTAGCAAAGTTGTGCCCAGTATCACTCTTTCTTCTTCTTATATCTTGTTAATCGTTTTTCTCCTTCCTTTACTAACATCTCTTTTTCAACTGCTTTCTGTAAGTCTCTGGATGCTGTTGCTGGTGAAATATTAGAAAATATCTTCATGTAATCACTACGGGAAAAATACGCATCGCCAACCTCATTTAAAAAGTAAGTGACACGTTCTTCATCACCCATGTTTTCTGGACGAAGTTCTAGCAACTCTTCAAGACTTAATTTAATCTTTTCTAAAGAATATTCAACGAATCGTGTTGACAAACCTGACTTATCACTCTCGTTTAATACTCGATAATATTCTTCTTGACTATCTTTTATCGATTTCTCTAGAGGAGTATATTCAAATACAGGATTGACTTTCATTAATATCAATGTTTGCCATAACCTGCCCATCCTTCCATTTCCATCATAAAATGGATGAATGAACTCCATCTCATAATGAAATACACAACTTTTTATGATTAAATTATCCTCATCCTTATTTAAATATTCAAACAGTTGATGCATCAAATTTTGGACATTCCAACCTGGCGGAGCTAGATGAGCGACTTTATTTCCTTGCACTATACCTACTCCTCCTGTTCTATATCTTCCTGGATTTTCTACTAATCCTTCCATTAACATTTCGTGCGCTTTCAAATATGATTCTTCAGAGAATGGATCAAAATCAGCTAATGAATTATAAACATCTATTGCATTTTTTACTTCTAATATATCTTTTGTTGGACCTATTACTCTCTTGTTTTCTATTATAGCAGTAATTTGTTCCTCACTTAAAGTATTACCTTCTATTGCTAACGAAGCTCTAATTGTTTTTACCTTATTCCTCTTCCTCAGTTCTGTTTTAGGCTTTCTCAGGTAAGTAGCGTCAACAATCCCTAATAGCCTACCAATATCTGTCGAAAGGTTAATAATCCTAGGAGTTCCTTCATAATATTTCTGCAACATGATACTATCATTTGATACTATCAAAGATAACAAAAAGCTGATATCAAGTTATTATAGTATCATTTAATTACTATTTATTGGGCACAACTCACATTATCCGTATTGCACTTAATCCCCCTATACCTATCGCTACTGTTGCGCTTAATGTACCCTCCGCCTAGACAAAATACGCATATTTCCGTTGCGGCTAAGCAATCCTCAAAAATAAATTATTGCGGATAAGTAGCAAATTGCATAGTGAGATCACTCCTTCTTGTCCTTCGGTGGGCCAAGAATTGCATCTAGCGGACTTAAAATTTTATCGGTAGCACTACTGGTGACGTGAGTGTAAATCTCTGTCGTCTTACTAGAGGCATGACCGAGTAAATCTTGAATGTAACGAAGATCGACGCCTTGTTCTAAGAGGTGGGTCGCAAAGCTATGGCGTAGAGTGTGAACAGTGGTGCGTGGGTTGATACCCGATGCTACAACAGCTCGCCGCAGTATAGCTTGTACACTACGGTTGCTGTATTGACCTCCGTCCTGCCCTTCAAATAGCCAAAGCTTGGGTTGGTATTTCTTGAGATAGGTCTGCAGCGCTTGGAGGCAATTTTCGGAAAGGAGGGTGTAACGGTCTTTTTTGCCTTTTCCTGAATCAATAAATATTTGGCGGCGATCATAATTTATGTCTTTTAGCTGAAGGTTGGTTAACTCACTTAAACGGAGCCCCCCGGAATAGATCAACATGAGAATACAACGATGCTTGAGGTTGGAAACGGTCTTTAGTAAACGAATGACTTCTCCCTGACTCAATACTGTCGGTAGCTTTCGGCCTTTTCGTGGCTGGATGATATCCCAATCGTAGGCCAATTCTAATACAGTGCTGTAATAAAACTTGAAGGCACAAATCGCCTGTTGTTGAGTGGCTGGCTGCCAGTTCTTTTTTTGAATTTTATCCAATAAATAAGTACTGATCTCCTTGATGCATAAGCTGGAAGGGGGCATAGAAGGGAAAAATAAGAAGAGCATTCTTAGCTGACTTAAATAACTTTTGATGGTACGCCAGCTGAAATGCCGCAGGCGCAATTGTTGTTCGGTTGCTAACAATGCCTCATAGATCAATGCCTGATGACCTGTTATCGCGGGCATCATCATCTTTGCCACTGTACTTACCTGTTCTTTGGTTTGTTTGTTTTTGGGGGAGTTCTTTTCGGGGATTAGGGTTAGGCAGTAAGCCGAGAGGTGGCTGGTTTTTATTTTAAGCCAATTGTCTTTGTTTGCTGTTACCATCCATATTCTTGTTTTAGGGTACCATTTTCTACCCTCTAACTGAATGAGTTGCTGATACAAGGCTTTACTATAGGGGATTTTGATGACCAGCCGAGTAACTTTCAGATTTAGAAGCGGATGATCACGTACTTCTGTAAGTAAATTCACTAGATATTGACGCCCCTCTTCGGTATCGGGAATAAGGTAGCCCTCACCATCTTGAGCAGGACGACTTCCTGGGATGATATATAATCGCTCAAGCAATAAAGGGTCAGAAGGGGATTCGACAAGGAGTTGGCTGCCATTGGTGTGGCGTTTTAAAGAGAAGCGCATAGTACTTTTGGCACAATAGTAAGGCCAAGAACTGCAACAAGTCGTATGATAAACGTATACTTCTGTTTGTAAACGTTTGTAAACGGATAGATTTTAAATTCACACCTGCAAAGCCGCGAACCGAACAAGTGAGCGGAACAAATAGAGCGAGTAGGACCTAAGGATGGCGGGAGTGCTAGTAATGAGGAGTCTGGTGCCGAGGAGCGCAGGCATAACCCCGAATAATCTACACCCTATTCCTATCGTCCCCAGCTACAAATGCCTTGATGTTTAGTACTACTTCCTGCATCAAACGCTGGCGTGCAGCCTGTGTGGCCCATGCGATATGTGGTGTGACAATACAATTGGGTATACCAATTAAGGGGTGGTCTGCCGGAGGAGGTTCCTGTTGCAGTACATCTAGTCCGGCAGCAGTGATGATGTTTTCCTTTAGGCAAACAGCCAACTCTTGCTCGTTGATTAAGCCTCCTCTGCCTGTATTGATGAGGTAGGACGGCTTGGGCATGGTGCTGAGGAGTTGGCGGCCAACAATTTCCTCATTATCTTGATTGAGTGGTGCATGGAGGCTCACGATGTTGCTTCTTTGGAATAACTCTGGAAGGCTTACGAATGTTACTCCTTCCATAGCATCACGCTTTGGGTGTTTGTGGTGGGCCAATACTTGCATGCCGTGAGCGAGCCCCACTTTGGCTACCGCTTGACCGATGCGGCCTAGGCCATATATACCTAACGTGAGGGTACTCAATTCGGGGATGACACCCAGCGTATAGGCAAAATCGGGGCTTTTGCTCCAGTCGCCAGCTTGTACAGACTGATTGTGAGCACCTATGCGGCTCGTCATGGCGAGGATCAGTGCAAAGACATGCTGGGCTACTGCGGGCGTGCTGTAACCTGCAACATTGGCTACGGGAATCCCTCTTTGGTTTGCTGCTGCAATGTCCACGTTGTTATAGCCAGTGGCAGAAACCGCTATAAATTGGAGTTTAGGCAGATTAGCAATTGTAGTCGCATCCAAAACTTGTTTGTTGACCACAAGCACTTCTGCTGTACCAGCTCTTTCTAGTAATAATTCAGGGGCAGTCCTTGGGTAAATCTGAACATCTCCAAGCGCTTCTAAAGCTGACCAGCTTATATCTCCCGGGTTAAGGGTGTGGCCATCGAGTATAACTATTTTTAGCATGATCCGCTTTATTTGATTTTCTAAAATATTTACACTTCCAACAAACTTGGTTGTTTGACAATGCGCTTTAAATAAGCAAAGAGCTGGCCTCCGTGCGAAGCATCGAGCATCCTATGATCCATCGCGATCGCAACTTTCATGATGGTGCGTATTTTGATTTCTCCATCTACGACCCACGGTTTTTCCTGGCTTCCGCCTAAAATGAGGACAAATGGCACATTGGCAACGGGAAAGAGGGCCGGGTAGCCAACATCAAGCCCGAGGCTGCCGATATTGGAAACCACAAAGGAGCCAAAGCGATGGGTAGATAAGCCCGGTAAAGAGATACCCCAACGGATGGTCAATAGATAGATTAAACGATACACCCACGTTCTAAATGGCCAAGGGATATTGCCTAAACCATTTTTTAGCTTTTCACTTTCATCCTGCTGCTGGCGAGCTGTTTTTATTTTTGTTCTTAGCTGCGTTACCGCAGCTTCAAGGCTGAGCTCGTCTACTTTTTCTAATTTGACCGACCCCATTTGGCCTTTTGGGAGCAAAACGCTGACCATCGCATCGATCTGAGGGTGTAATTCCACTTTTCCTCGCCGGATGAAGCTATTCATTTCGGGGATCTTTTCGGCGATGGCGCGAGCGGTTGCTACGGTAAAAATATGTGTAGGTGTAAGCTTTAGACCGTCACGGCGCTTCTGCTGAATAAAAGCATGGAGGTTTGTTACATCAAATTCTACTGATCCGACAATCTTGGAATCAGTAGGCTTTTGATAAATAGTAGACGCTGTTCTTCGCCATGCAGTATCTAAGGAGCTGTTTTTCATAGGGTTTAGACCAGCTTTTCGTGGTTATGGGTTAAGACCAGTTTTAGTTCTTCTAATTGCTTAGTTTTGAAAAGGAGCTGTTCGACTACCGTCAGTTCGACCAGAAAGGTAGCTGGATCGAAAGCCTGGGTATAGGCATCGTTAAAGTAGAACCGGAAGTCATCGAAGTTGGAGCAGCGCAGCAATTTGAACTCTTGATCACGAACATCAAAAACCAGGAAGTAGCGAAACTGTGGGGTAGGGTAGAGGGGCTCAATATTGAGAAAGACTGGGAAGTCTAGGTAGGTAGCTTGGAGCATCCCAAACAAATTGGCCTCAAATAGTGGGTAGTAGTAAAGTTGAGATGCAACATTAGCTTTTGCCAAGCTTGCCTGTGCCTCCTTCAACTGGTGTTCCATTTGCAATAAAGGAACCTCTTTCGTCTGGAATTTAAGGTAAGGTTCCCAGCTATTGGTGGATAGCTGGAGGTATTCAACTTCTCCGACGCGTAGTTTGTAGTCAAAGCGCTCGTAGCCAGGGACTACATAACCTGGATAGTAGTATTTGATACTATGCTGACGGCAATACTCCATCTCTAATAGCATGGTGTAATAGCCAATACTGTATTCGGCGTAAGCGGGATCGTAGATGCCAAGAATGCTCGCAACACTGTCTTTCCCAAGATCAAAATAGCTTAGACCTACGAGCTGGTCACCGTCGTAAATTTGGCTTTCAATCGTATGGTAAGTATTGTACTCTTCTCCGTCTAGAAGGCTTTCTTGCAAAGAACGAGCAATGTAGCCAGGAAAGTGTTGCTTATACTTCTGGTATAAATTCTCTTTCTCTTGCGTAAGTTTAAAAGGAGCATATTTTATCTGAAAACGTTCTGCATTTTTCCGCATCAGCTTCCGCTGCCCTTTGCGAAATTGATGTTGTTGCATATTCAGTCTGATCCAAATAGCGGAATAGAGCTGCTCCCCAAAACAAAGAAAGTGAGTTGTAAAGATAGATTGCCCCATACGATACCAGCCTCTGGCAAGGTATTCGTCTAAGGAACTTCCCAAGACTGCTTCAGGATAATGCTTCTCCGCAAAAAAACTCATAAGGACAGATGTGTGACAGGCAAAGAAACAGGTTTTTTCTAAAATGAGTTCCTGAGAGTAGCCTCAGATTTGTAAAGATAATACACCTCACGCTAATTAATATTCGCGAGGAGAAAGGTTTTGCTGATTGGGTGAAAGAAGTCCTCTTGTTTTCAAAAGAAACTCGGTCACCGTTTCTGTGCGGAATAACAATTTTCGCTGTTCTAAGACATAGCGAAAAAGCTTGTGCCCTTGGGGGATTTGCTCAAAAAAGGTAATCATTCGATTAAAATCGCAAACCCAGCATTCGTAGACGGCTAAGTCAATATTGTAGACCGCGACCCAGCACTTTTGTGGAGATGGACAATGCAGGAGGAGTAAGAAAGGCTGCTCTAAAAGTTTATAAATCCCTTTCTGCATCATCTGCATTTCAAAGAATACGTATTGGTATATAGGTACACGATAGTCCAAAACCTCTAATTCTTTCTGTAATTCCTCGGTATGATCGAGAATCAAAGTTAAAGGACCATGTTTAGTATTATCAAACGATGAATAAGGCAACCATTTCCTAAGTTGAAGACTCCAGAATTCAACTTCACCAATCTTTGTTTTGTAATCAAATAGGGGAATGTCTGGTGATATATAACCGGGATAGTAGTACTGTAGGCCGTTTTCTTTACACCATTCTATTTCTAACAACATAGTGTAAGTCCCTAGGCTATAATCTTTATAAGCGGGGTGATAGATGCCCGCTTTGCTGTAGGTGCTGTTTTGGCCAACATCGAAAAAACTAAAGGCTACCAGTTCCTCCTCTTTATAAACGGAACATTCCAGGGTATTGAAGATTTTTCTGCCATCGAATTCTGTATGAATTTGTAACTCTTCAACACTTTTGGTGGGGTTCTCGAGTAGGTATTGTTCGTTCACCCTAAGTTTCTCTTGGGTAATTTCAGCACTGCGAATCTCTATCCGGAAAATTTGATTGTTCTTACGCAAGAGTTTACGCTGTCGTTTGCTCCACAAATGCGAAGTCAAGGGCAGTCGGGTAGGGACGACACTAAAGATTTCTCCTAACTCTAGTTGGATAAAATCAGCGGTATAAATTCTTTGTCCCAATGGTCGCCAGCCCCGGGCTAGGTATTCGTCAAGTTCGGTGGCACTTAAGCTGGTGGGCGCTAATATCGATGAAGGCATATATCAATTTTCCTCAGGGGCGATTACGTTGAACGCTCCTTCTATTCATCTCCTTTTCTCAAGCTGTAAAGATAATAGATGTTGGAGGATTTATGCTCACTTTGTTTGTGGTTTATGCTCACTTCGTTCGCGGGAGTGTTCGCTGCGCTCACGGTCGTGCTCGTTTCACTCGCGGGGAGATTTGCTGACGCGAATGGCTGTGCTCACTTCGTTCGCGGGGTGGGCAAAAACCGCGAGCGCAGCGAGCACCACCGTGAATTCCGAGAAATCGGAATGAACACCACCGCGAGTAAAACGAGCACCTTCGCGATTCCGATTCATCGGAAGAGCATCCCCGCGAGTGAAACGAGCAC
>NZ_JBOEFX010000104.1:0-430 GCF_050633125.1 Lewinella sp. | reverse complement strand
AGTTAGCGGAAATTCCAATAATAAGGATTTCCCCAAAAGAGCTCCTGGCGTGATAGGTATTTTCGCGTGTTACGTGCTCTAGTATTCGGCCCTCACGACTTAATAACACGCGACGCTGACTCAACGGGACTCAGTATAAATAGGACCGCTCAACACGACTTGGTATATCTATTTTGAAGCGATCTCGCTCGTAATAAGCCCGTCAATAATTATGGTTATTTGACCACCAAGTCGTTCGGCATCGTATCCCTAAAAAAGAGGTAGCGTGTAAAGAAATAAGATGCTCTGCCCTACTAAGAGTAAGAAAATAAGGGCCTGTAACGATAAGGGAGTTTAAAAGATGCTGAGGAGCGAACCGCACTTGTGGGAGAGATGCTTGAAGCATATTTTAAACATTATGAGTTGAAATAAAGTTTTACACAACTAATAA
>NZ_JBOEFX010000103.1:0-458 GCF_050633125.1 Lewinella sp. | reverse complement strand
TAAGCCCGTCAATAATTATGGTTAATGACCACCAAGTCGTTCGGCATCGTATCCCTAAAAAAGAGGTAGCGTGTAAAGCATAAGATGCTCTGCCCTACTACTAAGAAGTAAGAAAATAAGGGCCTGTAACGATAAGGGAGTTTAAAAGATGCTGAGGAGCGAACCGCACTTGTGGGAGAGATGCCTGAAGCATATTTTAAACATTATGAGTTGAAATAAAGTTTTACGCAACGAATACTTTTATCACTGCTGCCCTTAAGGACTGGCATTGAGTATTTGCCGTTAAGAAAATAGGCAGCTGGTGAATCACTGCGAAGCTTGCGCGGAAGTTGAGCCCCAGGCATATTCCCCAAGGCTTGAAAAAAGAGCAAAGCAACTGTTCCCTCACCTCTATTTAGGGTAACAGGGCGAGCGGCTTCGCAAGCGTGGGGAAATCACTGCCTATTTTTAGGTAAATG